>NZ_CAXUNQ010000005.1:0-70263 GCF_964252615.1 uncultured Bradyrhizobium sp. | reverse complement strand
GGGGGGTCTTTTCCGCCCTCCCCCCCCCGCAAAAATCCCCCCCCCCGCGCCCGGGACACGCATCGCTTACGCCGCGTTGAATCCCGCGATCGCCTTCACCTCGAGATATTCTTCCATGCCGTACTTGCCCCATTCGCGGCCGTTGCCGGACTGCTTGTAGCCCCCGAACGGCGCGGTGCGATCGTTCGGCACGCCGTTGAGATTGACGTTGCCGGCGCGGATCTGGCGGCCGACCTTGCGCGCGGTTTCGACGCTGCCGGCGGAGACATAGCCCGCCAGACCATACGGCGTATCGTTGGCGATCTTCACCGCATCGGCTTCATCCTTGGCGCCGAGAATGGTAAGGACGGGGCCAAAAATTTCCTCGCGCGCGATGGTCATGTCGTTGGTGACATCGGCGAAGATGGTCGGGCGGACGTAAAAACCCTTGTTGACGCCTTCGGGCAGGCCGGGGCCGCCGGTAACCAGCGTGGCGCCTTCCTCGATGCCCTTCTGAATCAGGGTCTGGATCTTGTCCCACTGAATCCGCGACACCACCGGACCGATATTGGTATCCGCGGCGCGCGGATCGCCGGCCTTGGTCTTGTCGGCGACGCCTTTGGCGATGGCGGCGACCTCCTTCATCTTCGACAGCGGCACGATCATGCGGCTCGGCGCGTTGCAGGACTGGCCGGAATTGACGAACATGTGCGCGACGCCGCCGGCCACAGCCTTCTGCAGATCGGCATCTTCCAGGATGATGTTCGGCGACTTGCCGCCGAGTTCCTGGCTGACGCGCTTGACCGTCGGCGCCGCGCGCTTGGCGACATCGATGCCGGCGCGGGTCGAGCCGGTGAACGAGATCATGTCGATGTCGGGATGCTCGCTCATGGCGGCGCCCACTTCGGGGCCGAGGCCGTTGACGAGATTGAATACGCCCTTGGGCACGCCGGCCTCATGCAGGATTTCGGCGAAAATCAGCGCCGACGACGGCGTGAATTCCGACGGCTTCAGGATCATGGTGCAGCCGGCGGCAAGCGCGGGGGCGACCTTGCAGGCGATCTGGTTCAGCGGCCAGTTCCACGGCGTGATCATGCCGATGACGCCGACCGGCTCGCGCACCACCACGGCCGAGCCCAGCGGCTCCTCGAAATGATAATTCTTCAGCACCTCGAGCGTGGACATGATGTGGCCGAGGCCGGCGCCGGCCTGCATCTTCTCCGCCATCGGCAGCGGCGCGCCCATCTCGTCGGACACCGCGGCGCCGATATCCTTCATGCGGGTCTTGTAGACCTCGACGATCTTGGAAAGCAGCGCGACGCGCTCCTCGCGGCTGGTCTGCGAGTAAGTCACGAACGCGCGCTTGGCGGCAGCGACCGCCTTGTCGACATCGGCCTTGGAGCCGAGCGCGACCTCATACATCGCCTCTTCGGTCGCGGGATTCACGACCGGCGTGGATTTCTTGACGGCAGGGTCGACCCAGGCGCCGTCGATATAGAATTGCATGCGGTTGACCATCGTGAACCTCTTCTTCGGGGCAATTGGAAGGGAACGGGAACGTCCGGCAGGCATCCTTGCACGAAAGCGCCTGGAATTGAACCCGCCATGCGCGGGAGCCGCCATGCGGCTGCGAGGGATATAAGGCGGGCGGTGTGGTGGACAAGGCGTGCTCGAACGGCATTGCGCGGACAAGGCCGACGATAACGACTGTGAGCGCGGCACCCCGTGCGCTTCATTTTTCCGAATTAGAATCTCAACCGCGTTCGTCATTCCGGGGCGCGCCTCTTCGGCGCGAGCCCGGAATCCATAACCGCCGATCGTGATTATGGATTCCGGGCCTGCGCCCAAGTGGGCGCATCCCGGAATGACGGACACGGTTTTGCGTTCTAGCGGCGCCATGCGTCCGAGGTTTGCTTTTTTCCCTCGCGAACTCCGCGAGCGGATGGAGCGGCGGGAAGCGCCAGGGCCCCAACATTGCGCCCTACGGAGTGCATCGCTTGAACGGATGGGACGGAGGCTATGGATCCCGGCGTTCGCCGGGACGACTAATCACACCGCCATCTTCCGATGCCTTACCGGCGCCCCGGCCGTCAGCCCCTCCGCCGCATCGATGATAGCGTTGGCATCCATGCCGTGATGGCGGTAGAGGTCGCCAATCGTGCCGGTCTGGCCGAAATGCTCGACGCCCAGCGCCTCGCAGCGATGGCCGCGCACGCTGCCGAGCCAGCCGAGTGCGGCGGGATGGCCGTCGATCACGGTGACGATGCCGCAGTCGCGCGGCAGCGGCGCCAGCAGCTTTTCAACATGGCTCATGTGCTTCGACCCGCGGTTGTCGCGGCGGATCTTCCGCGCTGCGGTCCAGCCGGCATGCAGGCGGTCGGCGGAGGTGATCGCGAGCAGGCCGACGTCGCGGCGGCTCTCGCCGAGCAGGCCGATGGCTTCGATCGCTTCGGGCGCCACCGCGCCGGTATAGGCGATCACGACCTCGGCATTCGGCCCGGGCTTGCGCAGCCAGTAGGCGCCGTCGGTGATGGCTTGTTGCAGGTCCGGCGTCATCATCCGCTGCGGCTGGTCGATGGTCCGGGTCGAGAGCCGCAAGTACACCGAGCCGCCGCTGCGCATGCCGCTCTGCGCGTCGCCCTCGTCCTTCAACGCGCGCTGCATGTGGGCAAAACCCCAACCCATGATGACCGCGAGTTCGTCGACAAAGGCCGGCTCGAACGCGGCGAGACCATCCTGCGCGAGGCCGATCAGCGGCGTGACGATCGACTGATGCGCGCCGCCTTCCGGCGCCAGCGTGATGCCGGACGGCGTCGCCGCCACCATGAAGCGGGCGTCCTGGTAGCAGGCATAGTTGAGCTGATCGAGCGCACGGCTGATGAACGGATCGTACAGGGTGGCGATCGGCAGCAGCCGCACGCCGTTGATCGAGGCGGACAGGCCGAGCGCCGACATCAGCAGAAACAGATTGCTCTCGGCGATGCCGAGTTCGATATGCTGGCCCTTGGGCGAGGCATCCCAGTTGAAGGTCGAGGGTATCTTCTCCTTGCGGAACAGGTCGGCGGCCTCGCCCTTGGCGAACAGGCCGCGCCGGTTGACCCAGGCGCCGAGATTGGTGGAAACCGTCACGTCGGGCGAGGCGGTAACGATGCGGGAGGCGAGTTCGGTGTCGCCGCGCGCGAGTTCATTGAGCACGAGCCCAAACCCCTGCTGGGTTGACATCTGCGGCGCTGGCGGGAACGCCAGCCGCTGCGGCACCTCGATCACATCAGCGGTCAGGCGCCGGCGGCCCTCGCGGTTGAACGGCGCGTTCTTCAGGAACGAGTCAAGCGCTGCTGCGTCCTGCGACAGTCCCTCGAACCTCTCCCATTCATGTCCCGGCCGGATGTTCTGCGACGCGCGCCATTTCTCCATCTGCGTCGGCGTCATCAATCCGGCGTGGTTGTCCTTGTGGCCCTGGAACGGCAGCCCGACGCCCTTGATGGTATAGGCGATGAAGCAGACCGGGCGGTCATGATGGATCGCTTCAAAAGCCTCACACATGCTCGCCATGTCGTGCCCGCCGAGATTGGACATCAGGTTAAGCAATTCGTCGTCGCTGCGCCGCTCGATCAGCGCGGACACCTCGCGCTGGTCGCCGATCTCGTCGCGCAGCCGCTTGCGGAAGGCGGCGCCGCCCTGAAAGCACAGCGCCGCGTACATCTGGTTCGGACATGAATCGATCCAGCGCCGCAACGCGTCGCCGCCGGGCTCGGCAAACGCCGCCTGCATCAGCCGGCCGTATTTCACGATTCTGACGTCCCAGCCGAAATTGCAGAACATGGACTCGAATTTTTCCCACAGGCCTTCGCGCACGACCGCATCCAGGCTCTGGCGGTTGTAGTCGACGATCCACCAGGTGTTGCGCAGGCCATGCTTCCAGCCCTCCAGCAGCGCCTCGAAGATATTGCCCTCGTCCATCTCGGCATCGCCGACCAGCGAAATCATCCGGCCCTCGGGCCGGTCCTTCATCCAGCCATGCGCCGTGACGTAGTCCTGCACCAGCGAGGAGAACAAGGTCTGCGCCACGCCGAGGCCGACCGAGCCGGTCGAGAAATCGACGTCGTCGACGTCCTTGGTGCGCGACGGATAGGACTGCGCGCCCTTGAAACCGCGGAAATCTTCCAGTTTTTCACGGGTCTGAAGGCCGAACAGATATTGAATCGCGTGAAATACCGGGCTGGCGTGCGGCTTCACCGCGACGCGGTCTTCCGGCTTCAGGATTGAAAAATACAGGGCCGACATGATGGTCACCAGCGAAGCCGACGAGGCCTGATGGCCGCCCACCTTCAGGCCGTCGCTGTTCGGGCGGATGTGATTGGCGTGATGGATCGTCCATGACGACAGCCACAGCACCTTGCGCGCAAGCGCGGACAGCAGTTCAAGACGCGTGGATTCGGCCGACATGGCATGGCTCCGGTCATGCTGGATGGTCGCCGATGTTACCCAGCGGCCCGGTGCAAGAAATCTCAAATTGTTGGGATACGCCGCCGATTATTGAGATAAAATACCATAACCGAGGCTTTTTAACCGGATTTATCTCAATGTTGACCCTCGACGCCATCGACCGCAAGATTCTAAGCGAGCTGCAATCCGACAGCCGCACCACCATGCAGGAACTCGCCGAAAAGGTCGGGCTCTCGGTCTCGCCCTGTCACCGCCGCGTCAAGCTGCTGGAGAAGCGCGGCGTGATCACGCGCTACATCGCCATGGTGGACCAGAAGTCGCTGGGCTTGCATGTCAGTGTTTTCATCTCCATCAAGCTGACGCGCCAGAAGGAAGAAGACCTCGACCGTTTCGCCAAGGCGATCTCGGGCTGGAAGGAGGTGCTGGAATGCTACCTGATGACCGGCAACCGCGATTATCTGCTGCGCGTCGTCGCCGCCGACCTGTCGTCCTATGAAGCGTTCCTGAAAAACAAGCTGACCCGGCTCGACGGCATCGCCTCGATCGAGTCGAGCTTCGCATTGAGCCAGGTGAAATATTCGATCGCGCTGCCGGTTTGAGCGTGAGCGCATCGATCGTCCCGTCATTGCTTCGCCGCTGACGCGCCTCGCAATGACGACCTACCGTTTTGCAAGCTTTCGAAGCCGCCATACGCCGAGACTCTTGTCGGCCCAGCCACCGCCTGCTTCGATGCAGTTCTCGTTCAGCAGTTCGACCGGCGTTCCCCAACAAAACGGGGCACGCTCGAAATTCAAGGCGCGCCAGTCGCCGTCCTCACAATCCTGATTGGCTTGCCACTGCGGAAACGTGGTCGCGATCAGCCATGATGCGCCGGAGCGGCGGAAATTGGCGATCGCGCGTTCGATATTCGTGAACGACAGATGCACCAGGCAATCGCGGCACAGGATCGCATCGCAAGCAGGCAGCACGTCCCGTGTAATATCGGCGAGACGATAGTCACCCTTGATTTCGCCGGCGGCGGCGCGGGCCTGCAGGCCCTCGATCAGCGCCGGCACGATGTCGACGCCGACCATACGCACCGTGAGGCCCGCCGCATTGATCCAGCCGGCGTCGCCGCAAGGAGCGTCGAGCAGCGAGGCGATCCCAAGCCTTGTCAGCAGCCGCGGCAATTCCGCGCGCAGCACGGCGGTCGCATCCATCTCCGAACCGAGACCGGACGCAGATGCCGCGGCGCCCCAGAGGTTGCCGCCGTGGATGCGCTGAAAGCGTTGCGCCAGACCCAAGCCGGCAACGGATTTTTGTTCCGCAGCAAAGCGCTGGTGCGCAAGGACGGGCGGACGATCGGAATCGGCGGGAAGATTGCCTCTTTTCGTCATCGGCTAGTCTCCGCGCAGCCAAGCCAGCACATCGGCGTTGACCTCGTCGGGATAGCTATGGCTGAGATCGGCCAGTTCGCGGTAGACGATATCGGCGCCTGCGGCCGCGAGCACCTGATGGGTTTGCCGCGCGGTCTGTACCGGAAACATCCAGTCCAGCGCGCCGTGCACCAGATAGACCGGCAAGCCGCGCAACCGACCGGGTGACGCCATCTCGGCCATCAAGGGATGAAACGTGGCGGCGACCGGCGCCAGGTGCGTGAAGCGCGAAGCGTCCTCCAGCCCACTGACATAACAGAACGTGCCGCCGTCGCTCATTCCGGTCAGCAGCATGCGCGATGTGTCCACGTTCCAGCGGCCTTGCACGGCATCGAGGATACGATTGAGGTTCGGCGTGTCTTTGTCGCCGCCCATCAGCGCCCAGGTCGGCCCCGTCGCGGTGGGCGCTACGAGAATGGCGCCATGACTGCGCGCGTCGCGCAGCCAATTCCAGAGAAAATTGCGGCCGTGACCGCTGCCGCCGTGCAGCGCCACCACCAGCGGCCAAGCGTGATCGGGCGCGTAGCATTCCGGCACGTAGAGCGAATAACCGCCGCGGCTACCCGGTTCATTGTCGGCATGCATCACGCCCGTGCCGTCCCGCGCCGGAACGCCGAGGCGTGCCGTTATCCCGGCAACGTCGCCGCGCGCGGGATCGCGAAAGTAATGGTCGATCGCGGCGACCACGCCGGCAAGCGGATACAGCGCTTCCCTGGCGCGCGGCAGGTATCGAAGCGCGCGGAAAACGGCGCGGATTCCGTCGGCCTGTTCCGGCGCGCCGCGTAACGCGTCGAATGCCGATAGCGCTGCATCGGCCGCGGTCTGCAGCCGGCCGCACACGCCTGCCAGTTCTTCCGGCCAGCCGTCGAGCAGTTTGCGGGCCGTTAGCAGATCCCGGTCCGGCGTCCCCGCGGCGTCCATCACTGCGTCGAAATCCGGTGGATGAAAATGGCGGGCAATGAAGCCTAGTGCTTCCAGCGAGCGCAGCAACGGTGGCAGCACACCTGCTAGATTTTCGGTGACAATGTCGCTCATTCAGCTTCATCACGGTCGGTGACTGCTCACAGCACGCACACGGTGGATCGGCGGCTCCCTATTCCATCGACTTGAATGCAATCGTGCGGTTCGATATGACACTTTCAAGGTGTATTGTAATAGAGATTTTTTCGAAAATTGGAGGCAACCATGGTTTCCAGGCGTCGCGCAGGCTGTCTTGCCAACAAGCTGAACCTGGTGGGGTTGATTTCCGCAGGGTTATCGGTCGTCTCGCTGTTTGGAGCGCCACCCGCCGCCGCGCAGAACGCCAGCCAGGCATTTGCCAATCCTCCGACGTTGCGGGAGCGCGGGACCACGCGGCCTCTTCTCGAATCGGTCGGTCCAGGCGCTGAACCTGCCGCCGCCGGGCGCCGGGATTTCGATCTGACGGTCGCCTATACCGACAGCAAGATCTGGAATCCCGCAACGCGACGTTTCGACAAGGTGCATCTGCGCAGCTACACCGGCGATGGCGTCGACCCCGAGGCTCCCTATGTCGCGCCGCAGATTGAGGTGCGGCCGGGTCAGACCATCAGCATGACCCTGCACAACAAATTGCCGGCCGATCCAAGCTGCACCGCGCAGCACGGCGATCCGAACGATCCGCATTGTTTCAACGGCACCAATCTGCATTCCCATGGATTATGGATCAGCCCTTCCGGCAATTCCGACAACGTCCTGCTGTCGATCAATCCCGGCGTCGATTTCGAATATATTTACAACCTGCCGCCGGATCATCCCGCCGGCACGTTCTGGTATCATTCGCACCGTCACGGTTCGACCGCATTGCAGGTTTCCAGTGGCATGGCCGGCGCCCTGATCGTGCGCGGCGACCGCATGCCGACACCGGCCGCCACCGGCGATATCGACGTTATCATGAAGAATGCGGACCTGACGCCGATGACCGAACGCGTCCTGGTTCTGCAGCAGATTCAGTATGCCTGCCTCAACGCGCAGGGCCAGGTGAAGGTCCAGACCGCCCCCACCGACTCCGCGAAGATCATCGCGTGGGTTTGCGATGAAGGGGACGTCGGGGTCATCGACAACTACTCTTATCCAAGCACTGCCTTTACCCACGGCAATCCTCCGCGGAACATAGGCGTGGGATTCGGACCTTCCGGCTGGGTCCAGTCGGGCCGTTTCACCACCATCAACGGCGTTGTGCGGCCGGTGTTCGAGGCCACCGCCGGGCGGCCGGAACGCTGGCGGCTGATCCATGGCGGCATTTTCGACACCATCACCTTCGGTTTCCGCAAGAAGAAGGCGGACGCGCCGGCAATCACTGCGCTCAGCGCGCTGGAGGCCGCAAGCTTTGTCGCGGAAAACTGCACCGGCGATCTGTTGTCCTATCAGCAGATCGCAGCCGACGGCCTGACGATGCGCCAAGCGCTTCCCACGCCGACGTCGACGCTGCAACCGGGCTACCGCTATGACGCGCTGGTGGTGTTTCCGGAAGCTGGCGAGTACTGCGTGGTCAACGAGTCGGCGCCGGGATCGGGAAGCGTGAGCCGCGCGGCCGTCACGCGGCAGCTTCTTGGCCTGGTCCAGGTCGGCGCGGGAACACCGGTGACGAACAGCACGGCTTTGCTTGAGGATGTGCTGTCGCAGGTCGCGCTGCGGACCTTGCCGCCCGGCGTGCGCGACAGGGTCGCAGGCGAAATCCGCGACGGCTTGAAGTTCACCAGCTTCATCCCGCATCCGGATATCGCCGACAGCGAAGTCACCGGAAAGCAGGAACTGGTGTTCTTCATCAACATTGGCAATTCCGGCGTCACCTTCGAGGTCGGCAACAAGTCGATCGACCCCCAGCACTTCGATCCCGCGCAGTTCAACCCGCAACCATATGCTCCGACCCGGATCGACCGGAAGCTAAAGCTCGGCGGGGTCGACGAATGGACGCTGCAATCCGGCTTCGTCAGCCATCCCTTCCACATTCATGTCAATCCGTTCCAGGTCGTCTCGATCACCGACCCGACCGGCAAGGACGTTAGCGTGCGCGGTGCGGTCGACAATGGCGGCGGCCAGACCGCTCCCGATCCGCAATATCCGGGGCTGAAGGGTGTGTGGAAGGATACGTTGTGGGTGAAGGACCTGATCAACGACCCGGCGGATTTCCCAGGCAAGCTTGGCACGTCGATGTATACGATCAAGGTTCGCACCCGCTATCAGCGCTATATCGGCGAGTATGTCCTGCACTGTCACATCCTCGACCACGAAGACCAGGGCATGATGCAGAACGTTGAGATTCAGATTCCGGACGGCACCGGGGGCCTCGCCGCGAGCCATCACTAGCCACACCTGGCGGAGACTACGCGTTTGGAGACGGCTCGGCCTCGACCGGCGCCTGCATCCTGCGGATGCGCTCACGATGCGCCGTATAGAGGCCGCTGGCGACGATGAACGCGGCGCCGGTCACGGTCCAGACGTCGGGAACCTCGCCGAAAATCAGGAAGCCGAGAATGCTGACCCACACCAGCTGGGTATAGGAGAACGGCGCCAGCACCGAGGCATCGGCATAGCGGAACGCCAGCACCACGATCCATTGCCCGGCCGTTGATGCGATGCCGATGAATATGCCGAACAGGATATCATGCCAGCTCGGCGTCACCCACACGAACGGCACCAGCACGGACACGATGCAGACACCCGCGATGGACGAATAGGTCATGGTCGTAATGGCGTGTTCCCGGCCGCTCATCATGCGTGTCATGATCAAGGTGCAGGCCCATGCCAGCGCCGAGGCAAGCGGAAAGAAAGCAGCCGGATGAAACGCGCCCGAGCCCGGCCGCAGGATGATCAATACGCCGATCAGCCCGAACGCCGTCGCCAGCCAGCGCCGCACGCCGACCTTCTCGCCGAGAAAGGCGATCGACAAGGCGGTAACAAACAGCGGCGCGATAAATCCGGTGGCGGACGCTTCCGCGATCGGAAGGAACCGCAATCCGGAGATGAAGAACAACGAGGAGCCCAGCAACGCAATGCCGCGCAGGACCTGGAGGCCGGGGCGTCCGGTCTGCAATGCATACAGCGGCGATCGCGGCAGCATTGCCGGAACCATGATTGATGCGAACACCAGAAATCGCATCCACGCGATCTCGATCGACGGCAGGGTAGCCGACAGATATTTCGCGGTAACGTCCGAACATCCAAGAAACACGGTCGATGCGAGGATCAGCGCAATACCGCGAAACGGCCGGTCAGCGCGGGCCGACGCCGATCGGGTTGCCGGCTTCTTTTTCGGCAAGGGCAATGAGGCATTGTCCAGCCTGGCGGCTGCTGCGGTTGGCGGGGTCACGGTGAAAACTCGGGCTTAAAACACGGTCGAATCGGGCGAGGTTTCAAAAACGACAATTAGCGCGGAGCGACAAGGCCGGAAAACAGGATGCCGATATGCGCGTTTGCGTGCGGCGGCGCGTCACGGTTGATCCGTCATTCCAGGATGCGTGCGAAGCGCGCAGACCCGGACTCCGGAAGTTCAGAAAATATTGCTGGACTTCAGGTGCGCGCTGCGCGCGCCGCGAATGACGCCCCGCTACAGCATCGGCAGGCCGCGCGGCTTCGGGCCGCGCGGAAACGCCTCAGCAAGCACGGCGATCTCCTTGTCGCTCAGCGCCAGTTCGCCCGCAGCGGCATTGTCGGCGGCATGATCCGGCCTGGATGCTTTCGGAATCGCCAACAGCGGGGATTCTCGCGTCAGGAAACTCAAGGCGACCTGCCGCGGCGTTGCGTGATGCGCCTCCGCGATCTGCTGCAACAGCAGTCCCGGCCTGCTGCGCGGCGGCGGGAAATCGTTATGACCGAACGGCGAATACGCGACCACCGCGACACCGTGCGCCTCGCACCACGGGATCACCGCATGCTCGATGGCGCGCTCCTGCAAATGATAAAGCACCTGGTTGCAGGCGATTTTGCCGTGACCCGCGATGCCAAGCAATTCACCGAGATCAGCGGCGTCGAAATTGCTGACGCCCCAGCGGCGAATTTTGCCGGCGATAACCAGTTCGTCGAATGCGGCAACGGTTTCCTGCAATGGATAGGATCCGCGCCAGTGCAGGAGATAGCAATCGAGCCGGTCGGTATTCAACCGCTTCAATGAGCGTTCGCATGCGGCGATTGTCCCGCGTCGCGACGCATTGCTCGGCAAGACTTTCGAAACCAGAAAAACGCCGTCGCGCTTTCCGGCGATAGCCTCGGCGACCACCAGCTCGGCATCGCCGTACATTTCGGCGGTGTCGATGTGGGTCATGCCGAGATCAATGCCATGGCGCAGCGCCGCGACCGCGGTGGCGCGGTCGCCGTGATCGATGTGCCAGGTCCCCTGCCCGATCACGGACACAGGCGGGCCGCCGGAGCCGAACGGATGTTGTCTCATGATTGCCTCGCATACGCTGTCGTCTCCCGCGAAGGCGCGGACCATCAACTCCGGCGTTACGTCGACCCCGCCGGTTCAACTTGTTTATCACGCAATAGCAATGCAAGGCACGGCGCATGGGTCCTCGTCTTCGCGGGAACGACTCGGTATCGAGAGGCTACATTTCATCATCCAGCACGCTGATATCGGCGACCAGTACCGTCCCGCTCGCCGACTCCGTGATGTAAAGCCGGTCGCGCTTCGCACCGCCGATCGCGACATTGGTGCAACTGGGGCCCGCGCAGGATTTGATCCGCGCGATCAATTCGCCATTGGGTGCGAATACAAAAACATGGCCCAGCGATGCATGCGCGACAAACAGCCGGCCTGAGCCGTCCATGGTCAGGCCGTCGGGGCCGCTGGTTCCAAAGGTCGAACAGAAACGGCCGGCCTTCGAGACGCTGCCGTCTTTCATCAGCGGTGCGCGCCACACCGCGTTGTCACGGGTCATCGCCACGAACAGAACCGTCTCGTTCGGATCAAGAACGAGACCGTTGGGACTGACGCCGGTACCGATCAGGCAATCCAGTTTTCCGGCCGGTGACAGCCGGTACACCCGCCCGGTCGGATCGTGCAGGCCGGTCTGTCCCTGGTCGGTGAAGTAGATGTCGCCGTTCGACGCCAGATGCAGATCATTGCAGCCTTTAAAGGATTCCGAGTTGCGCGCCGTCAATAGCGGCTGCATCCGCCCCGCTGCCGCATCGAGCTGCATGATGCCGTACCGATAGTCGGCAACCAGAATGCGCCCATCCGGGTGAATCTTGAGGCCGTTGGGCCAGCCGTCATATTCCATGATTAGCGACCACACCCCGTCGGATGAAATCCGGAAGATGCGTCCGAACGGAATATCGACGACATAGAGATTGCCGTCGGCATCGAATGAAGGTCCCTCGATAAAGCAATCGGTAGGCTGTCCCGGCCGGTTGGCGTCGGCCCAGGTCGAACCCACGCCCTTGCGGCGAAACCGCTCCGGCATCGCCGAAAACACATCGGTATCGATCAGCGGCGGCGGACGGTCGATATACATCATCGCGGGATTCACCTGTGGACGACATGCACCATAAATGAGCATGTCCGCGCCGTCGATGTCATCGCGTGCCGGCCGGTGGCATCCGTCAGCAAGATGGTTTGCCGCAGCATGCCGTTCTTGTCCCGGTCGTGAGGCGTGCTATGAATCCGGCACGCCGCCGCTCATCGCCGCCGAGCGGGTGGCCTACGGAATTACCGCCCTTGAAGGCGGATTGCAGGGAGGATGACCACATGGCCCATGCAGGCCCGACCAGGCGTTCGGTATTGGCCGGAACACTCGCCACCGGAGCGCTTGGTCTCGCAGGATTCCCGGCGCGCGCCGAGCCGCAATGGAAGAAGTATGCCGGCACCAAGCTGGAAGTCATCCTCGCCAAGGGGCCGCGCGGCGACAACCTGCAAAAGAACATCAAGGAGTTCACCGCCCTTACTGGCATCCAGGTCGAGTCCGAACAGATCCCCGAGCAGCAGCAGCGGCAAAAGGCCGTGATCGAGCTCGCATCGGGCAGACCGAGCTTCGACGTGATCCATCTCAGCTATCATGTGCAGAAGCGGCAGTTCGAGAAGGCCGGCTGGCTCGCCGACCTGTCGGGCTTCATGAAGGACCCTAACCTTACCGCGCCGGACCTGGTGGAAAGCGATTTTTCGGCAGCAGGCCTGCAATACGCCAGGAATGACAAAGGCCAGATGCACTCGCTGCCGTGGTCGGTCGACTATTTCATTCTCTATTACAACAAGGAGATGTTCCAGAAGAAGGGCGTCGCGGTGCCGAAAACCTTCGAAGAGATGGTCGCCGCCGCCGAAACGCTGACCGATCCGAAAGAGGGCACGTTCGGCTTTGTCGGACGCGGCCTGCGCAACGCCAACATGACGCTGTGGACCAACTTCTTCCTCAACTATGGCGGTGAATTCCTCGACGCCAGGGGCAACATCCTGACCGATGGCCCGGAGGCGATCGAGGCGACAAAACTGTATCAGCGCCTGCTGACCAAGGTGGCACCTCCGGGCGTCTCCGGCTTCAACTGGATGGAGTCGATGGCCTCCTTCACGCAAGGTCGCTCCGCGATGTGGATCGACGGCGTCGGCTGGGCACCGCCGCTGGAGGATCCTGCGGCCTCGCGCATTGTCGGCAAGGTCGGCTATACGGTGGTGCCGGCCGGACCGAAAGGTCAGTACTCGGCAACCTACGGCGACGGCATCGGCATCGCGCAGGCGAGCAAGAACAAGGAGGCCGCTTATCTGCTCTGCCAATGGGCGGTCTCGAAAGCCCAGGGCGCGCGGCTGCTGCAGGCCGGCGGCGGCGTGCCGTTCCGCAACTCGATCCTCAACGACGAGGACGTGCGCAGCGGGGTAAAACTGCCGCGGGAATGGCTGCAGTCGGTGATCGATTCCGCCAGGATCAGCAAGCTCGGCCTGCCGGTGATCATTCCGGTTGCCGAATTCCGCGATCTGGTCGGCGCCGGCGTGACGGCGACGCTGTCGGGATCGGATCCGGCAACCGAGTTGAAAAAAGCGCACGAGCAGTTCCGGCCGATCCTGGAGCGCAGCGAGAAAGCGTGAGTGTGGTCCCGCGCGGGCATTTCAACGATCGCCATGCGCGGGCTCGACCCGCGTATCCATCTTCTTCAAAAGAAGGATTGCCGGGTCAAGCCCTACTGGATGCACACATCTCCTCGTCATTGCCGGGCCTGATCCGGCAATCCATCCATTAAAAGAGTCTTCCGAAGTGATGGATACGCGGGTCGAGCCCGCGTATGACGAGATGTGTGCATCCAGTAGGGACAAGCCCGGCAATGACGGGGCTGATGATCATGCGCGAGCAAAAAAAGGCCACCGCGGTCGCCGCGCCTGAACGGGAGTTGCGTCCGCCCTCCTACTGGCCGTTCGTGGCGCCGGCGCTGATCGTCGTACTCGCCGTTATCGTATTTCCGTGGGTGTTCACGATCTGGATGAGTTTCAACGAATGGAAGGTCGGCTCGCCGACCACCTTCGTCGGCCTCACCAACTACCTGCGACTGCCGAACGATCCGCGCTTTGTCGAAGCGGTGTGGCATACGCTCGTCTACACCGCGCTGTCGGTGCTGCTGCCGCTGTTGCTCGGCACATTCGCCGCCGTAGTATTTCACCAAAGATTTCCGATGCGCGGCTTCCTGCGCGGCATCTTCATCATGCCGATGATGGCGACACCGGTCGCGATTGCGCTGGTGTGGACTATGATGTTTCACCCGCAACTCGGCGTGCTGAACTACCTGCTGTCGCTGGCCGGCATTCCGCCGCAGCTCTGGGTTTTCCATCCCGCGACCGTCATCCCCTCGCTGGTGCTGGTCGAGACCTGGCAGTGGACGCCGCTGGTGATGCTGATCGTGCTCGGCGGGCTGGCGGCGATTCCGATCGAGCCATACGAGAGCGCGCGCATCGACGGCGCCAATTTCTGGCAGATGTTCCGCTACATCACGCTGCCGCTGATCACGCCGTTCCTGTTCATCGCCGCCATGATCCGCATGATCGATGCGGTCAAGAGCTTCGATATCATCTTTGCGATCACGCAAGGGGGGCCGGGCTCGGCCTCGGAGACGATCAACCTTTATCTCTACAGCGTGGCCTTCATCTATTATGACCTCGGCTATGGCTCGGCGATCGCGGTCGTATTCTTTGTCCTTATCGTGGCGCTGGCGGCCGCACTGCTGCACCTGCGCCAGCGCACGCACTGGGCCGAGATCGGGGCCGGCGCATGAACCTGAAGCAAATGCTCGGCAAGATCGGGCTTTGGTTCGCGGTGTTCGTCATCGTGTCGCCGGCCGTGCTGTTCTTCTTCTGGATGGCTTCACTTTCGGTCAAGTTCGAGGTCGACAACGCAGCCTACCCGCCGGTTTTCATTCCCGAGCGCTTCGCCTGGAAGAACTATGCCGACGTGCTCTCGTCCAACCGGTTTCTGACCTATTTCGTCAACAGCCTGCTGGTCACGGGATCGGCGACACTGCTTGCGATGCTGGTCGGCGTGCCGGCCGGCTACGGCATCGCCCGGATGGCGGCGCACAAATCCGCCGTCGTGATCCTGATCGCGCGCATCACACCGGGCCTGTCTTATCTCATTCCGCTTTTCCTGCTGTTTCAGTGGTTCGGTCTGCTCGGCACGCTGTGGCCGCAGATCATTATCCATCTCGTGGTGACGGTGCCGATCGTGATCTGGATCATGATCGGCTATTTCGAGACCACGCCGCTGGAACTTGAGGAAGCCGCGCTGATCGATGGCGCCACGCGCTGGCAGGTGTTCCGCCACGTCGCGCTTCCGATCGCGCGGCCCGGCATCGCGGTCGCGTTCATCCTGGCGGTAATCTTCTCCTGGAATAACTTCGTATTCGGCATCGTGCTGGCCGGACGGGAGACGCGCACGCTGCCGGTTGCGGTTTACAACATGATCTCGTTCGACCAGTTGAGCTGGGGACCTCTCGCCGCCGCGGCGCTGCTCGTTACCCTGCCGGTGCTGCTGCTGACCGTGTTCGCGCAGCGCCAGATCGTGGCGGGGCTGACTGCGGGGGCGGTGAAGGGCGGGTAATAAGCCCGCTCGTCATTGCGAGGACCCCTTGCGACGAAGCAATCCAGTCGTGCCACACGCGCCGCTCTGGATTGCTTCGCTTCGCCGGCAACGATGGCGTACTAATTCGCCGCCGCCAATCGGCGCGGCTGCGCCTTAGAAGCATCCGCCTGCACAATAAGCCGCTTCAGTTCCGGAATGCACGAGCCGCAATTGGTGCCGGCTTTCAGCCGCGCGCCGATATCGGACGCCGAGCCTGCACCCGCCACGATGGCGTCGCAGATCGCGGCGCGGCCGACGCCGAAGCAGGCGCACACGATCTGTCCGGGATTGGCCAGCCCGTCGACCGATTTACCCGACAGCAGCATGCGGCGCTGATCGTCGTCGAGCGCATCCATCGCGAACAGGTTCCTGACCACGCCCCAGTCGCCGGCATCCTGCGCGGGACCGACGAACAGGCAGGTTTCGATGCGGTCGCCGGTAAATGACGCGGCGCGAAAAATGCCGCCGCCGAAATCCCTGTATTCGGCGAGGTCGTCGCTGGCGACGGACCGCAACCAGGATTGCCATCTCGCAAGATCGGCATTGTCCGCCAGCAGATAACCATAGCCGCCGTTGACGGCGAGACGCGCCCACCAGACGTTCGGCGGCAATTCGAGTTGAACGCGTGACAGCGCGAAGCCGCGAAAGACGTATTCATAGGGTGCGATCGATGCCGGTGTCGCCTTGTTTTCGGGCTGGCCGGAAAACGGATCGGTGAACGGCGCCACCAGCGCGCCGACCCGTGCGGACGAGGCGTTGTCGTCGCTCCAGTGGATCGGCGCGAACAGCATGCCGCGCTGCTGGCGCGTGCTGACGGTTACCTTGAGGATGCAGCGGCCGTAATCGGTGACGACGCGCGCAAAGTCGCCGTCGGCGAGGCCCGCCCTCGCCGCATCGTCGGGATGTATTTCGACGAAGGGCTCCGGCAGATGCTGGCTCAAGCGCGGACTGATGCCGGTACGCGTCATGGTGTGCCATTGATCGCGGATGCGGCCGGTGTTGAGCCGAAGCGGCCGCCCGGCCGTGGTTTCGGTTCGCAGCGCCGGAATTTCCGGAGCGATGAAGCGCGCCTTGCGGTCGTTGGTGTAGAAGCTGCCCGCCGCAAAGAAACGCCGCTGCGATTCGACTTCTCCCCATCGCATCGGCCACACGAGCGGGTCCATCGCCTCGAACGCATCGTCCGACAGCCGCGCCACGCCGCCAAGGTCGAAATCGCGGCTGCCGTTGTTCTCGAATGCGGACAGGGCGGCGTGTTCCCGAAACACCTCCGCCGCCGAATTGAACGCAAACGCCGCACCGAAGCCCAGCCGCTTGGCGACCTCGCTCAACATCCACCAATCCGGCTTCGCCTCGCCGGGCGGTTGGAGGAACGCGCGCTGCCGCGACACGCGGCGTTCCGAATTGGTCACCGTGCCGGATTTTTCGCCCCAGGCCTGTGCCGGCAGCAGCACATGCGCGCCGGCATTCACGGTGTCGTTGGAGCGCACGTTCTCGGAAATCACGAACAGATCGAGCTTTTTCAGTGCGGCGCGCGCGGTATCGGCGTCGGGCAGCGACACCGCCGGATTGGTGCCGATCACCCACAGCGCCTTGATCTCGCCGCGTCCTATCGCCTCGAACATCTGGACCGCTTTGAGGCCCTCATGGGTCGCCATGCGCGGCGCCTTCCAGAACCGGCGCACCCGGTCGATGTCCGGCGGCGTGAAGTCCATATGTGCGGCGAGTTGATTGGCAAGGCCGCCGACCTCGCGCCCGCCCATGGCATTGGGTTGTCCGGTCAGCGAGAAAGGCGATGCGCCGGACCTGCCGATACGCCCGGTGGCCAGATGGCAATTGATGATGGCATTGACCTTGTCAGTGCCTTGCGCGGATTGATTGACACCTTGCGAATACAACGTGACCACGCGCGAGGTATTCCGGAACATCTGGAAGAACGCCGCGACGTCGGTTTCGCCGAGGCCCGTCGCCAGCGCGGTCGCGCCGGCACTCCCCGCGATCATTTTCGCGCGCGCAAGCGCTTCGCCGAAGCCGGAAGTATGCCGGTCAATATAATCGTGATCGAGCGCGCCGTTGTCCGCCAGATGCGCCAGCAGTCCCGAGAACAGCGCGGTGTCGGTCCCCGGCTTCAGCGCAAGGAACAGGTCGGCATCGCCTGCGGTGTCGGTGCGACGCGGATCGACGACGACAATGCGCGCGCCACGGTTCTGCTTGTTGGCGAGCATGCGCTGGAACAGCACCGGATGACACCACGCCGCGTTGGAGCCGACCAGAACCAGAAGATCGGCTTCGTCGAAGTCCTCGTAGCAGCCGGGAACGGTATCGGCGCCGAAAGCGCGGCGATGTCCCGCCACCGACGAGGACATGCACAACCGCGAATTGGTATCGACGTTGGCACTGCCGATGAATCCCTTCATCAGCTTGTTGGCGACGTAGTAATCTTCGGTCAGCAACTGCCCCGACAGATAGAATGCCACCGCACCCGGACCGTCGCGTGCGATGATGTGCTGGAAACGATGCGCCACATGGTCGAGCGCGTCGCTCCAGGCCACCCGTTCCATATTGCCCCTGCTGCAGCGGATCATCGGGTGGAGCAGCCGCGCATCGAGCCCGAGCGTTTCGCCCAGCGCCGAGCCTTTCGAGCACAGCCGGCCGAAATTCGCAGGGTGTCCGGGATCGCCTGATATCGCAGCGCCGCCGCTGCCATCCGGCGTCGCCAGCACGCCGCACCCGACGCCGCAGTAGGGACAGCTCGTGCGGGTGGCACGCAAGGCGGGATCGACCATGGTCATGCCAGCCCCGTCATCGCGTCACGCTGCCTCCGAACGGATGGCGAGCGAGCGGCCGAACATCATGTCGCCGCGGATTGCGGCGATCGGCGCGCGGGTGCGAATCAATTCGAGGTACCACAACGCATCGGCGGTATCGCCGACCAGCACGGCGCCGGCCAGGCAGCCGTTTGCGATCACCAGCTTCTTGTAGGCGCCGCGCTTGGTATCGTTGAGCACGATGGTTTCGGTTCCCTCAGCCGCGATAAAATCGCCTGCGGAAAATACAGCGACGCCGGAAACTTTCAGGTTGGTGGCGACGACGCTGCCGCGATAGACCGCCTCTCCGCCCGAAAGATGGCGTGCCAGCACGCGCGCCTGTTCATAGGCCGGCTCGACCAGGCCATAACAGACGCCGCGATGCTCCGCGCATTCGCCGAGCGCGAAGATATCTGCCGCACCGGTTTGCAGACGATCGTCGACGACGACGCCGCGATTGACCGGTAGCCCGGCATCTTTCGCCAGCGCGACGTTGGGCCGGATGCCGGCCGCAAAAATCACGGCGTCGGCGCCGATGCTGCGTCCATCGGACAATTCGACGCCTTCGACGAAGCGTTCGCCCTGAAGGCGCGCGGTATTGGCGTTGAGCAGGACGTTGATGCCCTTGCGTTCGACCAGGGTTTTCAGCAATTCCGCCGCCGGCAGGTCGAGCTGGCGCTCCATCAGCCGATCCATCAAATGGATCAGCGTCACCGGCGCGCCGGCCTTGGCGAGTCCATAGGCCGCCTCCAGCCCCAGCAAGCCGCCGCCGACCACGACCACGCGCGTCTTGCGCGCGGCAAGCGTCAGCAGCAGGTCGACATCCCGGCTGTCGCGAAACGTATGCACGCCCGCGAGATCGGCGCCGGGCACGTTCAATCGCAGTGGAGTCGAGCCGGTGGCGAGCACGAGCTTGGAAAACGTAACGCACTGTTCATTGGCGATCTTGAGTTCGCGGCGGCCGATATCGATCTCGGTCGCGACGCAGCCGTATTTCAGCGTGACGCCGCGGTCGCGCCACCAGGACGCGGGCTTGAGCTCGATATCATGCGAGGCGGTTTCGCCCGCCAGCACCGAGGACAGCAGCACGCGGTTGTAGGCCAGCCGCGGCTCGTCGCCGATGACCGCAATGGCGTAACGGCCGAGCGAGGTCTTCGCCAATTCATCGACCAGGCGTGCCGCCGCCATTCCATTACCGACGATTACCAGCGGCTCACTCACCGAACGCTCCCTACTCGGCCGCCTCGGCGCTGCCGTACGCTTCGGCGATCATGTATCCCGACAGGGTGCCGTAGGCGGCGGTCCATGCCTCCGCGACGTCCGGCGTCCAGGCCTTGCCGAGCCCTTTTTCCAAAGTCCAGAGCAAGGCGCTGCCGACCACCGGATAGTGCGCCGGTCTGGCGCCGTAATTGACATGTCGCTTCGCCAGCGCGCTCGCCGCCGGCAGGATCGATTCTAAGTGGCTCAAGCCGTTGACGACCACGGCCAGCATCGCCATCAGCTTCTTGCGCTGCTCGGCCATGTCGGCGGGGAACATTGGCTTCACCGCCGGCGCGATCTCGAACAGCCGGTCGTAAAACAATGCCGCCGCGGTTTCCGAAATCGGCACGACCTTGGCGAAGCTTTCCTGCACGAGTTTGACCTGATCCGGTGTCATGCGCGCCTCCGTTCCCTGCACCGCGTCATGCGCGGGCTTGACCCGCGCCTCCGTCTTGAAACTCTTTGCGCTTTCGGTGGATTGCCGGGTCAAGCCCGGCAATGGCGAGAGCACGGGTTGGCTACGCCGCTTCCACGAAGCGATGCCGTTCGTAGAGGAATTCCAGCACGCGCTGCCGGCATTTCAGGTAGCCGGCGTTAGTCGCAAGCTCCAGCCGCTTGCGCGGCCGCGCCAGCGGCACGTCCAACACCTCGCCGATCCGCGCGCTGGGACCGTTGGTCATCATCACGATGCGGTCGGACAGCAGCACGGCCTCGTCGACGTCATGCGTGATCATCAAAATCGTGTTGCCGAGCTTCTGATGCAGCGCCATCACCGAGTCCTGAAGGTGCGCGCGGGTCAATGCGTCCAGCGCGCCGAACGGCTCGTCCAGCAGCAACACTTTCGGCTCCATCGCCAGCGCGCGCGCAATGCCGACGCGCTGCTTCATGCCGCCGGAAATTTCCGATGGCCGTTTGTCCTTGGCATGGGTCATCTGCACGAGGTTGAGGTTATGCATCACCCAGGCGTCGCGCTCGGCTTTGGTCTTGGTTTTGGCGAAAACCTTGTCGACGCCAAGCTTGACGTTTTCATAGACCGTGAGCCAGGGCAGCAGGCTGTGGTTCTGGAACACCACCGCGCGATCCGGACCCGGGGAATTGACCTCGCGATTTTCCAGCAGCACGCATCCCATGGTCGCGTTGGTGAGGCCGGCGACGATGTTGAGCAGCGTCGACTTGCCGCAACCGGAATGCCCGATGATCGAGACGTATTCGCCCTTCTCGATCGTGAGATATACATCCTTCAGCACCTCGGTCGCCGTATGGCCGCGCGTGAACACCTTGTCGATATGGTCGAGTTTTAGATATGGCTGCATGACATGTTCCCTAGTTCAGCGCGGTGCCGCGGGTCACGATTCTGGCGAGACCCGCGATGATGCGGTCGAGCACGAAGCCGATGATACCGACGTAGAACAGCGCCAGAATGATTTCGCTGATGTGCGAGGAATTCCATGCGTCCCAGATGAAGAACCCGATGCCGACGCCGCCGATCAGCATTTCCGCGGCCACGATGGCGAGCCAGGACAGGCCGATACCGATGCGCAGGCCGGTGAAGATGTACGGCGCGGCTGCCGGGATCATGATCTTCCAGAAGAATTCCAGCGGATTGAGCTGGACCACCGCGGCGACGTTGCGGTAGTCCTGCGGGATATTGCGGATGCCGACCGCGGTATTGATGATAATCGGCCAGATCGAGGTGATGAAAATCACGAAGATCGCCGAAGGCTGGCCGTCACGGAATGCGGCGAGCGACAGCGGCAGCCAGGCCAGCGGCGGAATCGTCCGCAGCACCTGGAAAATTGGATCGAGCCCGCGCATCGCCCACACCGACTGACCGACCAGCGTGCCCAGCGCAATACCGGCCACGGCCGCGAGCGAATAGCCGAGCGCGACGCGCTGCAGGCTGGCGGAGAGATGCCAGAACAGGCCCTTGTCGATGCCGCCGCGGTCGAAGAACGGGTCGAAGATCAGTTCCTTGGTTTCCTTGAAAACCCGCGACGGCGGCGGCAGCGTCGAACCCGCCCGCCGGCACGCCAGTTCCCAGAACAGCATCAGCAACGCAAGCACGATCAACGGCGGCACCACGCGCTCCGCGGTTTCGCGCGCCATCTTGACGTATTTATCCGCGACCGGTAGCCGCTTCGGCGTCAGTTTTACAATCGCAGCCGGCGCGCTGGCGAGGACCGCGGCGGACTCGATTTTCTTTGCGGGCATATTCATCATCAGACCTCGACGCGTTTGATCGACAGCGACTTCAAATACGCGGCGGGATTTTCCGGATCGAATACCTTGCCGTCGAAGAAGGTCTCCTTGCCGCGTGACGTCGAGGCCGGAATTTCCGAAGCGGCGATGCCAAGATCCTTTGCGGCCTCCTTCCACAGATCCTCGCGGTTGACCTTGGCGATCATTGCCTTGGCGTCAGTGCCCGCCTCGTATTTGCCCCAGCGGATGTCCTCGGTGATGAACCAGAGGTCGTGGCTCTGGAACGGATATGAGGCGTGGTCCGCCCAGAACCGCATGATGTGCGGCGAATTCTCGACCACCCGGCCGGTGCCGTAGTCGAACTTGCCCTTGACGCGGTCGGTCACGTCGTCGACCGGACAGTTGATCCACTGCCGCTTGGCGCAGATCGCGGCGACTTCCTCGCGATTGTCAGGCTTCTCGCACCATTGCTGCGCTTCCATCACCGCCATCAGCAGCGCCCTGGCGGCCTTGGGGTATTTGTCGACGTAAGCGGCGCGCATGCCGAAGGATTTTTCCGGATGCTTGTCCCACAGTTCGCCCGTGGTGATTGCAGTGTAGCCGATCTCCTGATGGATCAGTTGCAGGTTCCACGGCTCGCAGACGCAGAAGCAATCCATGGTGCCAACCTTCATATTGGCGACCATCTGCGGCGGCGGCACCACGATGGTTTCGATGTCCTTGTCGGGATCGATCCCGCCGGCGGCGAGCCAGTAGCGGATCCACAAATCATGGGTGCCGCCCGGGAACGTCATCGCCGCCTTGATCGATTTTCCCGACGCTTTTTTCTTGTCGAGCGCGACCTTGAACGGCGTGGTGTCGACGCCGACCTTGACGTCGCTGTATTCCTTGGCGACCGAGATGCACTGGCCGTTCAAATTGAGCCGCGCCAAGATGTACATCGGCGTCGGCTGGTTGTTCTGCGTCACCTTGCCCGCGGAGATCAGATACGGCATGGGCGTCAGGATATGCGCGCCGTCGATGCCGTTGCCTTCCGAGCCGAGCACCAGATTGTCGCGCGTGGTGCCCCATGAAGCCTGCTTCTGCACTTCGACATCGGGCATGCCGTATTTGGCGAAGATGCCCTTTTCCTTGGCGACAAACAGCGGCGATGCGTCCGTCAGCGCGATGAAGCCCAGTTTCGCAGCCTTCACCTCGGGGCCCGCGCTTTCCGCAAAGGCGCCGGCGGGGAAATTCAGTTTTGCAGCCGCAAGAAGCGCTGCAGTCCCCGCTGTCGCTTTGAGGATTTGACGGCGGCTAAGGCCCCGGCGCGGCGTCTGACTGTCGGTCTTGGTCATGGATGCTATCGTCCTTTGCGTCTGAATGGCCGTCCGTCTCAAGTCACCTGCAGGCACGCGCTGAGGCATGGGGACGCGTTCTGGGGAGGCCCAGTCTGGCGGTGTCACAATTCGGATGATTGGTTTCGAAGGACGGCTTCAATGGCGTCGGCACCAACTATTCAAGCTTCGTGCCAAGCGCGTGCAGTGCAAAAAGAGTAAATATTATAAAGTGTTACACAACGGCTAGCCGTTGGCGCCTGCTAGTGGAGCGCATCCAAAATTTGCGATTCGCTCATTTCTTGTGCGGCGCACAACAAATGAGCAGAGCAGCGCCGCCATTGCGAGAGGCTCTTGCGTAGCAATTCAGTATGCGTACGGTCTCTGGATTGCACTGCTTGCTCGCGCAATGACGTGGCGCGCAGCGACTTACGCGTCTTCCTTCACCGCCGCCATCATCGGCTTCGGCGCATTGCCCTTGCCGGGCTTCATCCGGAAATCGTAAGTCATCAGATGCCAGGGACCGCCGGCCGGTCTGCCGTCCGGCATCGCCGGATCGGTGTGCTGTTCGATTTTGGAAATCAGATCGTCCTTCACCCCGAACACCACGTCGGAATCAAGATATTTGTCGCCCTCGATGAAGACGTGGGTGATCAGCGGCTCATGGCCGGGAGCATTGACCAGAAAGTGCACATGGGCCGGCCGCATCGGATGCCGCCTCGTCTGCAGGATCATTTCGCCGACCGGACCGTCGGTGGGGATCGGATAGCTGCACGGCAGGATGGTGCGGAAGAAAAACCGCCCGTCAGAATCGGTGACGAACCGCGCCCGTGACGACGGCCCGGTCGTTTCATAGGAAGGCCTTTGTGAATCATAGTAGCCGTCATTATCGGCGTGCCAGACGTCGACCGGCACGTTCGCAAGCGGCTTGCCGGCAAGATCGGTGACGCGGCTCTGCACGAACATCGGCTCGCCATCGAGATCGGGCGAAATATCGGCTCCGTGCTGCATCGGCTTGTGCTCGCCGACATAGAACGGACCCAGCACCGTAGTCTCGGTGGCGCCGTCGCGTTCGCGGTGGTTGACCGCATCGACAAGCATTGATACTCCCAGCACGTCCGAGAGCAGAATGAACTCCTGCCGCGTCGAGGTGCATTTCTGGCCCACACGGGTCAGGAAATCGATCGCGTAGCCCCATTCGTCGAAGCTGAGATCGGTCTTGCGGACATAGTCGTGCAGCGACTTCACCAGCTCTTCCAGCAGGAATTTGACGCGCGGATCCGGCGTCTCTTCAAAACTGCGAATGACGGCGGCGGTGAGTTCGGTGTCATTGAATTGAGGCATTGGGGGCGTCCTGTGCGGATTCTCGGTTTAGGCAGCCAGCCTATACCAGGGCATCAGGGCAGAGTAGCGCGCCGGCATTGGAATGCCGAACACTTTTGGGCTATCAGGGCCTGTCCCGACCGCTCTGGAGCAACGCCGATGCTAGCGCCGACCCCTGCCTCGCCCGAATCCGCCGGCATGTCCAAACCCGCCCTCGACCGGATCGAGGATCACCTGAAGCGCCGCTATATCGAGGCGGGCCGCTTTCCGGGCACGCAGCTTCTGGTCTACCGCCGCGGCAGCGTCGTCCACTCGGCCGTGCAGGGTTTTGCCGATGTCGAGCGCAAGGCGCCGATCAAGGACGACACCATCTTTCGCATCTACTCCATGACCAAGCCGATCACGTCGGTCGCCTTCATGATGCTGGTTGAGGAAGGCCGCGTCGCGCTTGATGAGCCGGTCCACAAATACATTCCGGAATGGAAAAATCTCGGCGTATTCCAGGCCGGCACGGCGCCTGGGTTCCTGACCCGGCCACCGGCGCGGCCGATGCTGATTGTCGATTTGTTGCGTCACACCTCCGGGCTGACTTACGGATTCCAGCAGCGCAGCAATGTGGATGCCGCCTATCGCGAGAAAAAGATCGGCGAACTGATCAACGGAAGCACCCTGTCGTCCATGATCGGCGAGCTCGCAAAGACCCCGCTGGAATTTTCCCCGGGGGAAGCCTGGAATTATTCCGTCTCCGCCGATGTGATCGGCTATCTCATCCAAAAGATCAGCGGCAGACCGCTCGAGCAGTTCCTGAAGGAGCGTATTTTTGATCCGCTGGGAATGGCCGACACCGACTTCTTCGTGCCGGCGGATAAGGTTCATCGTTTCGCAGCCTGCTACAACGCCGACCCCGGCGGCCTGATGTCGTTTCATGCGGCCGAAAAAAAGGGCGGCCTGACGCTGCAGGACGACCCGACCAACAGTCCGTTCCTGACACCGCCGTCGTTTATCTCGGGCGGCGGCGGCCTGTGTTCGACCGCGGCAGATTACCTCACCTTCTGCCGCGCGCTGCTGAACGGCGGCGAACTCGGCGGCGCCAGACTGATCGGCCCTAAAACGCTGGCGCTGATGACGACAAACCACCTGCCCGGCGGGCGCGATCTGCCGGAAATGTCGCGATCGATGTTTGCGGAAGCGACCTACAACGGCATCGGTTTCGGCCTCGGCTTCTCCATCACCATGGACCCTGCCAAGACCCTCATTGCGGGCAGCGCCGGGGAGTATGCCTGGGGGGGTGCTGCGACGACGTCGTTCTGGATCGATCCTGCGGAGGAGTTGATCGTGGTTTTCATGACCCAGGTGCTGCCGTCGAGTGCCTATCCGGTACGGCGCGAGCTGCGCACCATGATCTACGCGGCCATCACCGACAGCAATCTCTAGCACGCTGCGCGCTCCACGGATGCTGCGCAACGCCGCTGTTGCGGAGTGGTTCGGCTGAGCCGGAAACGTCGGAAGAGTGATATTCGTAATGGTCCGCGTTCCGTAAAGCAGCGCTGCGCGCCGAATCAGCACGCGGGACCGCGAACTATCTCGAGCCCGGCCGTTGCCTCGGCAACGGCCGGGCTCGATCAGTGCACGGCTCGCTACTTGATCGAGTTCGGCCAGCGCGAACCGCGTCCGGCGGAGGGTCTGTCTTTCGAAGCCAGTTCCTCCGCTTTCCTCGCCCGGTCCGCCTCCTGAAGCTGCATAGCCTGACACAAGGCCTTCAATTCGGCATCAGCGACGCGATGCAGCCGCATCCGGAGCTGAAGAATTGCCACGGCCAGGATTTGAGCCGCTTCCGGATTCGCGCTTTCGACGAGCGAGACGCGAGTTTGCTCGAGATTGGCGATGATTGTACGTAGATGCGCGTCCGAGTCCGAGACTAAACGCAACCGATTATTTAAATTAGCCACCAGCGTTGTTCCCCCTGCCGAGCCTGCGCGGTTGAGTCGAGGCGATCCAGTCGTCGGTTTCGTATACGTCGCCGTAAAGACCAGATATCTTTGAAACAGCCCTATGAATTTGATTTGCCGGCACGTCCTCAAGCGCATGACTGGCTGATGCGTCCGACAGATACGTGACCTTGTGATTTCGATGGAAGGCATCGATCAGCGTCGACAAGCAGGCTGATTCGCCGGCGAACCCGGCCAGCACGATGCCGCCGCGACATTGATTCATCAGCGAAGCGAACGGCTCGCTGGCGTAACAGGACGGGCTGGAGCGTTCGAATATCATTTCGTTGCGACATGGTTCGAAGCCTTCGATCCAACGCACGAAGGGCGTAGCGCGGTTGAAGAACGCGCAGTCGTCGATCATGCGGATAAACGCGACCGGCAGGCCGAGCGTGCGCGAATGGTCAAGAACCTTTCGGCAATTAGCCAGCGGCCGATCGATTTCGGGAATCGCCAGCAGACGCGGCGCCGCCAGATATTCCTGCTGCATATCCACGAACACCACAACGGGCACGTGGGATGAATTCGCAAATGTCCGAAGGCTTACGACTGACGTCACGCGGTTCCCCTTTCAGCGGACGGGCCAGCGACAGGCCGCGGCCGCAATTGTTTCAGAGTGGCAGGTATACTCGCAAGTGAAACTGTGATGCCCGCAAAACAACTAATGTCTCCTCGCCGAACGGATTGAATACGGGCTTTTCCAAGGCCGGGTAACGCCACCACCATCCATCCGCGTTGTGCATGTTGCGATGTTCTGCCAGAGTTTAACCCGCAGGAGGTTTGGCGTATGCGCGCGTTGCTGGAAAGCGGCGTTCCTCAGGAGGAACACCACAGGGTCGGCCTCGGCGGGCTGACCGATTGGGATGCGGCCAGGGTTTTCCTGGAAGTCGTGCGCTGTGGAAGTTCCAGATCCGCCGCCGAGCGGCTCGGTCTGTCGATCAACGGCGTTCGCCGGCGAATTGACGACTTCGAGCGCCAGATCGGCGCTACGCTGTTCACGCGCGACGTTCACGGCACCCGGCTTACCGACGAAGGCGCGCTGGTTGTTTCGGCGGTGGAGCGCATGGAAGCCGCTTCGTTCGAATTGCTGCGGACCGGCAGCTCGGTGACCCAGACGCTCTCGGGCGAAGTCCGAATCGCGATCACCGAGGGCCTGGGGACATTTTGGCTGGCGCCCCGCCTCGTCGAATTTCAGCAATCCTTCCCGAACATCCTCATCGATCTGCATTGCGCGATGCGCTCGGCGGATGTTTCGCGCCATGAAGCCGATATTGCAATCCATCTTTCGCGACCTACGATGCTGGACGTAAAGCTGGTAAAGCTCGGGCGGATGCATGTAACGCCGTTCGCCAGCAAAAAATACATCGAAACCTATGGCATGCCGCGAACCCGCGACGACTTGGTCAAGCACCGGATCGTGATGCAGGTCGCCGAGCAGGCCGCCACCAAGGAAATTTTCGAGAGCTGGTTCCCGGAGGTTTCCCGGCACAACCCGCTGGTGATGAAGACCAATGTCTCCAGCGCCAACTACTGGGCGGTAGCCAATGGCGCCGGGATCGGATTATTCCCGACCTATGCCTGCGTGCTGGGGGCAAAAATCGTGCCTTTGGACATCGATTTGCACCGTTCGTTCGATATTTGGCTGTCTTATCATCCGGGTAGCAGCCGTATCCCCCGTATCCGGCACATGATCGACTGGATTGTCGAGGCCTTTAACTCTAAAAGATTTCCGTGGTTTAAAGACGAATTCATCCATCCAAATGACCTGAAAGCGGTATATAAGGAAGAATCCCTGAGAAACCTGTTCGAGGGTTTCTCGATCGAAGGACGGTAGGTAGAGCTCGATATGAACAAATTAGCGGTAAAGAGAATGAAACAGCGCAGTGCCGGCAAACCCGACATTGAGATGGGCAAAAGAATCCGCTTGCGCCGCGTTGAGCAACGAATTTCACAGGCAGAGCTTGGCCAGAAGCTGGGTGTCAGTTTCCAGCAGGTCCAGAAATACGAGAAGGGCGTCAACCGGGTCGGCGCGGCCCGGCTTCAGCAAATCGCCACAGCGCTCGATGTGCCCGTGACCTTCTTCTATGACGGCGACGGCAAATCGCGGGAAGTAGAGAGCCTGCTGTTTCTCGACAGCGCGTTCAGCCTTCGGCTTCTGCGGGCTTACAGCAAGATCAAGGACCAGACCGTGCAGCGTCAGCTGGTGTCCCTGATGGAATCGATCGCCGCCGAAGACTAGAGCATGGGGTATGGTTGAGCGCCGCTGCGCGATTTCAACCTGTCGCCCCCCGCACGTGATCGACCAGCGCCAGGGAATCGGGCGGCAGCGTGTCGCCGCGCCAGGCGACGTGCTGGTCCGGCCGGGACAGCACCAGCCTGTGGTCGTATAGGCCGCAGGCCTCTGCTACATCAACATCGAGCACCGCCAGCGGCATCCCCCTGCGCTCGGCCGCAGCCTGAAGCGCAGCCGTGTCGAGCGACGAATCAAACCTCAGGAGGGTAAACTCCGGCCCCATCGCGTCGTACAGCGAGCGGCCGTCGTTGCGCCAAAAATGCGGCGTGCGGCAGCCGGGCACGGTCGATGGCGTATAGCCGTCCATCGTATAGGCCGGATGTTCGGCGCCGTCGTAAGCGATGATCGGCGAGCCGTCGTAAAAGGTGCCGAAATTGAGCCCGGCGCAGGCGTATTGCTGGACGTTGATCTCGTAGGCGACGCGCCCGACGTCCCGCCGCGCCAGTTCTCCCTGCCATCCGGCATCCTCGATGTCGGCAGGCACCGCGCCGCGGCGCCGGATTTCAGCTTCCGCATGCACCATGGCGAACCGCGACACCTGGCTCGTGATCGGCCAACGTTCCGCCTCGTAGGCGTCGAGGATGGCAAGCGGCGCCCAGCCATTGAGATGGGCTGCAAGCAGCCACGACAGGTTCATGGCATCGGCAATCCCGGCATTCATGCCGTAGCCCGCATAAGGCACCCAGATATGCGCCGCGTCGCCCGCGATGAACGCGCAACGGTCGCGGAACTTGTCCGCGATAAGTCGCCGGCCGACCCAATCTTCCTTCGAGATGAGGTCGTAGCGAAAATCGCCGGTCACGCCGAGGATGGCCCGAATGCAGGCGTCGCGGTCGACCGACTCGAAATCCGGCTCATCCGGCTTCATGTAATTATGCACCAGCCATCGCTCGACGCCGTCGATCGCATAGACCATGCCGGCGCGCCGAGGATTGATGGACCCTGTCCCCCACGCGCGCTCATGCCGCTGCAGCTTGATCAGATCGGGCGCGCGGATGTAGCTCGACTGCACCCGCTGCACCACGGCATCGCCGGTCAGTCCGGCGCCGATGGCCTTGCGGACGACGGAGCGGGCGCCGTCACAGCCGACCAGGAAACGGCAGCTCATTCGCGTGCCGGTGCCGCTATCGAGGTCGCGAAGCGTGGCGCGCGCCGACGTCTCCCCGACCGCAACCTCGTCGACGGAAGTGCGGTTGACGATGCGGATGCGCCGCTGGGCCGCGGCGTGCTCGAACAGGACCGGCTCGAGAAAGATCTGATTGATGCGATGCGGCGGTTCCGGCGTCGGCCAGTTGCAGTCGGGGCCGTCGGTCATGGTGAAGCGGTCGCGGCGACACGGAATGCGGATTCGCGTCAGTTCCTGTCCCGTGAAGGTGGTGCGGTAACTGATGTCGTGGGGGTAATCCGCGGGCAATCCGGCGTTGCGCACCTTGTCGGCAATGCCCAGCCGCCGGAAGGTTTCCATGGTGCGGGCGGCGACGTGATTGCATTTCGGATCCGGCGCGGCCGCAGGGGCGCGCGTCTCGACCACCGTAACCTCGATACCGCGCCATGCGAGATCAATGGCTAAGGTAAGCCCGACCGGCCCTGCGCCCACGATCAGGACGTCCGATTCGATATCTGTCGGCATGCGTCGCGCCTAATCCGCCTCGGCGCCGGAATTCTTCACCACCACCGCCCAGCGCTCGACCTCGGTTTTGACATAGGCGGCAAAGCCGCCCGGCGTCGATCCGGTCAACGGCTCCAGCGCCAGCGCCGTCAGCTTGCCGCGCGTCGCGGGATCGGCCACCAGCTTGTCGATTTGCCCCGCCAGTTGTTCGACGATTTTCTCAGGAGTGCCTGCGGGCGCGACTACGCCCTGCCACGCGACCAGTTCGAAGCCCGGTAGCCCCGCTTCCGCCAGGGTTGGAATATCCGGCGCCGCCGCGACCCGGCCCGGCGTGGTGACGCCGAGAACCCGGACCTTACCCTCGCGGATCTGCTGCAGCGCCGGCTGCAAGTCGACCACCATGAACGGAATATGGCCGGCGATCACGTCGAGCATGGCCGGCACGCTGCCGCGATACGGCACATGGCGGATGTCAACGCCGGCCGCGGTTTTCAGCATCTCTGCGCCGAGATGCTGCGGGCTGCCGATTCCGGCCGACCCGTACGGCAGCCCGGGCGTCGATTTCAAGTAGGCGATGAAGTCGGCCAACGTCCGCGCCGGCACCGACGGGTTGATGATGAGAGCGAAGGGTACCCCTGCCAGCAGTGCGATCGGTGTAAAGTCCTTGACCGGATCGTAGGGCAGCTTCTTGTACAGCGCCTTGTTGATGGCCAGCGTGGTCGACGTCGCCATCAGCAGCGTGTAGCCGTCGGGTTCGGAACGCGCGACCTCGTTGGCACCCAGCGTCGTGCCGGCTCCCGGCTTGTTCTCCACGATGCAGGTCGCGTTGAGGCCGCTCTTCAATTGATCGGCGACCAGGCGGCCGAGAAAGTCGGTGGTGCCTCCCGCCGGATAAGGCACGACCATTCTAATGGTTCGGGCCGGGTAGCCGGACTGAGCGACGGCCGGGGACGCCAGCAGCGCCGCCGCTCCGACGGCCATCGCATCCCGACGCGTCAACCGCATGGCGTTCTCCCGTTTTCTTTGTCATGACCGGCTTGGCGGTCATCCATCTGCTTTCGAGATTCTTGTGAAGCGGGATCGATGCGCAGGTCAAGTCCATGCACGACGGACCGCCGTCTTGCGGCAGTGCGATAGAGACAAGGCAGCTTAATGGGAAGGCAACTTCTGTTGGCTAAGCGTTGCAAAGATGCATCCGCGGATGTAGCTCTCACCCGATTGACGGAACCTGCGCCGATTGGCGCCCTGAAAGCATCAACAATGCGAAAAGTGATACTTGCTGCCGCGGCCCTTCTCTTTGGCACCGGACCGGGATTTTCTCAAGGTTCCGGTAGCGCATCCATCCCGCCAGGGCCCGTAGCGGCGCCGATGGGAGCGGCCCACCCAAGCGTGCACGCTGTACCCGCAAAGCCGGCGGCCGCAGCTTCGACACCCGAGTCACGTTCGGCGGCGGCTTTGGCGCTGTCGCACCAGCCGACCTTCGACGAAGGCACCGCAAGACGGATCAGGGAAGCCGCGCTGAGCTATTCCGATATCGCGGTACGCGGCGGATGGCCGATGATTCCCGCCGACGCCAAATTCGCACCTGGCGTGCAGGGACCGCACGACGATCTCTTGCGCAAACGCCTGATCATCACCGAGGATCTCGCGGCCGACAAATCCGCCGGACCGTATGATGACGTCCTCGCAGAAGCCTTGAAGCGCTTCCAGGCGCGTCACGGCCTCGCCGCCACGGGCGCCATGACGCCGCGGACCTTGGCCGCGCTCAATGTCTCCGTGCATAAGCGCGTCCAGCAACTGGAAGCCTCGCTGGAACGGATCGCCAACATGGATTTCAAGTTCGGAGAGCGTTACGTCGTGGTCAATCTTCCGGCCACCTATGCGGAGGCGATCGAAAACGACACGGTGGTGCGGCGCTATCGCGTCATCGTCGGCAAGACCGAAAAACCCTCGCCGACGCTGACCGCCGAGATTACCAGCGTCAACCTCAACCCGACCTGGACGGTGCCGTCTTCAATTTCGAAAACCGAGATTTCGGCGCATATGCGCAAGGACCCCGGCTATCTCGCCCGCATGCACATGGAGGTGCTCGGCGCCAACGACGCCCCGATCGATCCGCATTCGGTGGACTGGTCCGGCAGCCGCACGCCGAATTTTACCGTGCGCCAGCAGTCCGGCGCCTGGAACGCGCTCGGCGCGGTGAAGATCGACATGCCGAATCCCTATTCGGTCTACATGCACGATACCAACCAGCGCAACCTGTTCGCGGACGATTACCGGTTCGATTCGCACGGCTGCTCGCGCGTCGACAATGTGCGCGACCTCGCCGCCTGGCTGCTCAAGGACCAGCCGAAATGGACGCGCGCGGAAATCGACCGCGTCATCGCCGGCGGCGCGCGCGAAGACGTCCATCTAACCAGGAAGATCCCGGTGGCGTGGATTTATCTGACCGGATGGATGACCAGCGACCAGACGGTGCAGTTTCGCAACGACATCTACGATCAGGATGCGCAATTGCTGGAAGCCACCGCCGAAGAAGCCGCCTTCTTCAACCAGGCCGGCAGCCATCCTCTCACCGCGCATCTCGCCCGATGATGTTGAACGTCCCGAAAGATCAGGAGAAGTCCTACGCCGAGGGCAAGATCCTGCAAAGCGTTGGCGACGGCATCGGCATCGTCACGTTCAACAATCCCGAAAAGCGCAATGCCATGTCGCTGGACATGTGGGAAGGGCTTGGGCTGGCACTGATCGAATTGCGCGACGATCCAGGGGTCCGCGTTGTAGTTCTGGTCGGCGCCGGCGACAAGGCGTTCGTGTCCGGCGCGGATATCAGCCAGTTCGAGAAGACTCGCCACAACGCCGAAGCCTCGGAAGAGTATTCAAAACGCAGCGCCGCGCAACGCGCCTTGCTGGCCGATTATCCAAAGCCGACCATCGCCTGCATCCGCGGCTTTTGCCTCGGCGGCGGCATGCAGGTGGCAATGCTGGCGGATATCCGCCTTGCCGCCGATGACAGCCAGTTCGGCATTCCCGCGGCAAAACTCGGCATCGCCTATGGCTATGACGGCCTGCGCAACCTGGTGACGCTGGTCGGCCCGTCCTGGGCGCGGCTGATCATGTACACCGGCATGCGGATCGGTTCCGCAGAAGCGCAGCGGATCGGGCTCGTCGACCGCGTATTGCCCGACGCCGAACTGTGGGACGCAACGCTGGAAATCGCCCGCGCCATCTCCGGCAACGCGCCGCTCGCGATCAAGGCCGCTAAGATCACCATCGCGCAGGTGTTGAAAGATCCGGACGACCGCGACTTCGACGCGGTCAAGGCGATCGGCAGCGCCTGCATGGACAGCGAAGATTTTCGCGAAGGCCGCCGCGCCTTCATGGAAAAGCGCAAGCCGGTGTTCAAGGGGAAGTAGCGGCCGCGTGCTCCGGACGCCGTGCATCCTCAGCGTCGTCCCCGCGCGGGCGGGGACCCATACTCCATGTGCTCTATAATCCGGATAGCGTCAGTATCCTTGTTGAACTCCGCGGTTTTATCACAGATGCCAGGGGTTATGGTCCCCGCCTCCGCGGGGACGACAGTGCTGTGAGGCTACAGCGCCGCCAGCACCGCTTTTGCGATATCCGCAGTGCCGTTGCTGCCGCCGAACTCCATCGGCCTGATGCCATCGGCATAGACCTTGTCGACCGCGCGCTCGATGCGTTCGCCCTGCTCGGCCGCAGCTTCGAGCCCATGATGGTCGGCGAGCCAGTCCAGCATCATTGCCGCCGACAGAATCATCCCGGTCGGGTTGGCCTTGCCCATTCCCATGATGTCGGGGGCGGTGCCGTGACAAGGCTGAAACACCGCGTGGCGGTCGCCGATATCTGCCGAGGGCGCCATGCCCATGCCCCCGATCAGGCCGGCGGTCATGTCGGACAGAATGTCGCCGAACATGTTCTCCATCACCATCACATCGAAATCCCACGGCCGCTTCACCAGCAAGGCCGAGCAGGCATCGACATAGAGCCGGTCCGCCTTCACCCCGGGATGCCGCGCGGCGGCCGCGTCGAACATCTGCCTGAAGAACGCGAATGCCTTGAACACGTTCGCCTTGTCGACGCAGGTCAGTGCGCCCGGCCTGCCGCGCGCCTTGCGGCGCTCCGCCAACCGGAATGAAAATTCGAACAATCGCTCCGAGGTCTTGCGGGTGATCACCAGCGTTTCGCGCGCCTCGTCGTCGGTAACGACACCCTTCCCCATCGACGCGAACAGGCCTTCGGTGGATTCCCGGATCACGATCAGATCGATGCCGCGTTTGTCGGCGCCCACGATCGGGCTGGGTACGCCCGGGATCAGCCGCGCCGGGCGAACGCCGGCATAGAGGTCGAAGTGAAAGCGCAATTCGACCTGCGGCATGATCTCGGTGTTGTCCGGATAGCGCACCGCCGGCAACCCGCAGGCGCCGAGCAGGATCGCATCGGCCTCGTCGCACAGCCGTACCGTCGAGTCCGGCATGGATTTTCCGGTCGCGAGATAATTGTCGGCGCCCGCCGGCGCGTCGGTGAAGCGGAATTTCAGCGACGAAGTCGCCTCGATCTTGCGCAGCACCTCCAGCGCCGGCGCCATCACCTCCGGACCGATACCGTCGCCGGCCAGCACGGCGATATGGAGCGCATCGTTGGCGGACATCAGATTTCCTTCCCTGGTGGAACGTCCGTCATGCGCGGGCCTGACCCGCATCCATCCCGCTTTCACGAAAAGCATCTTGTGAAACGAGATCGATTGCCGGGTCAAGCCCGGCAATGACGTAGAACACGCCGTCATGCCGGCCTTGTGCCGGGCATCCACCGCGCCGTCATGCCCGGCCTTGTGCCGGGCATCCACGTCCTTCTTTCCGATGTGAGCAAAGACGTGGATGGCCGGGACGAGCCCTGTCATATGCACACATCTCGCCGTCATTGCCGGGTCAAACACCGGCAATGACGGCAAAGATGTGTGCCAGTGTCGCTCTTTCGCCGAAACCGACTTGTCGCGACTGCAATTGCAGGCGTCGGCGGCGCGACGATGCCTATACCGTGCTGAAGGTCTGGCAGGACTGCGGCTGCGTCCTCGAATCAGTCAAGCGCCGCAGGCAGTCATAACGCTTGCGTCAGCTTCCGCCGCCGCCGGGTTCGTGAAGCCGAAAGCGGCGGCGCGGATTCGCCGGAGGTTCGATCGACGAGCGCAAGCCGCTCTAGAACCACGGCCAAAGCTCCTTCGAGCTCCGGATCGTCAATTTCAAACAGCGCCTTCATGAAACGAAGGTGACGGCACGTCCTTGCAGAAACGTCCAGGAGCGGCGACATATCTTCAGAATATTTCTTTGTCATGGGTTTCCGGCTGCCAAATGAGGAAACAAAAGCAAAAATTGCCAAAGTGCATCCTTGAGAGAGATCGTTGTTGGAAGTCGTAAGCGCATGCGCATCCCTACTCGTGACAAACGACGCCGTCGTGCAGCGAAGAAAAGTGCAGAATTTGGCTAGCACATGCGGCGGGCTGTAGCATCCCCAGCATTTGATAGGGTGTATCCAGATGCGAGACTTGCACGGACCTGATGTTTTCGCGAAGCGCGGTTTCCTGCTCCGCTGATGCAATATTCCCGCCGCTTGGATACAGCGCGAGCACCGGCGCCGCGATTCGTTCGAGATAGGGCTTGGCATTGACCGAAGCCGCAAAATTGACCATTGCCGCAACAACTTCGACGTCGGCTTTGCCGACCTCCTTGGCGTACCATTCCATGAAGGCGGGATCGAAATCGGCGGGAAAGCGCGCGAGGCTGTTTGACGTGCGGGCCCAGCCTTCCACACCCAGCGTTCGGATCGCTTCTTCCCAGGTCGGATATCCTACCGCATAGGCATTGCGAATCCATTCATTGGCCCATACCGCTGGCGCAAGGACCACGAGCGTACGCACGCGGTCAGGCCGCTCCGCCGCAAAGATCAGCGCAATTGCGCCTCCGATGGATTCTCCGACCAGATGAAACGTTTCCGCTCCGGCGTGATCGGCGATGGCTTCCAAATCGTCGATATACGTGGCGATGGAAATAGACCCCGCCGGATCGGCCAGCGGCTGAGATTTGCCTAGTCCCCGCAGATCGGGACAGATCACACGATAGAAACGGGCAAGATACGGAACAATGGCGAACCAGAACTCTCCGGAGCGCGCGAAGCCGTGAACAAGCACGATGGTGCCGGCAACGCGCCAGCGATCCGTGTAGTCGTGCACCGCGTAATGCAGTGGTGCGCCATCGGCTGATGTGACGAACGGCATGCCTTGGTTCCGGGTCAATTCTGCTTCAGTTGAAGCTGCTTTGCGAGCCGCTCCATCTCGGCGTATTCGTCGTGCACATACTTGGCCGCCTCCGCCAAACTTATGTTCCATATCTCTTCGCCGCGCCGCTCGGCGATTATTTTGAATTCGGGATTCATCGCGGCTTCGGAGAAGGCCGCTCGCAGCTTTTCGAACCGATCCGCAGGCAGATCGCGCGGCGCGATGACGCCGCGCCACAATAATGTCTGCGCCTGCGAAAGATTTACCTCTGCGAGACTTTGAACGTCAGGCAACGCCGCGTATCTTCGGGACGAAGTCACCAGCAGGCATTTCGCCTTTCCCTCCGCAACGAACGGTACGATCGTGGCAATAGCGCCGCCATAGATATCGATGGTTTGCGAAATAAAGGCGGTCACCGTCTGGTCTGCTCCCGAATACGGGATGATGCGCTGACGGATGCCTGCCGCCTCGAAGATCCGTCCGGTTGCGAACTGGACGAAGCCGCCCACGCCGTCCGATCCATAGGTGTATTTGTCGGGATTGTTTCGCAGTTGCGTGAGAAATTCCTCGGCGTTCTTCGCGGGAAAATCGGGCTGGACGCATAACACGCCCGGCGCTTCCGTCGTCATGGCAACGATCTGATAGTCCATCGGCGTATAATTCGGGGTCGCGACATGGGGCGCCATCGTGATCGGCCCGCTCCACACGCCGCCGATGGTGTAGCCATCATTCGGCGCGCGGGTTACATTGCCGACTCCAATGGTTCCGCTGGCGCCCGGTTTGTTGAAGATGACAATCTGCTGGCCCAACAAGGGAGACGCAAACTTGGCCAGGGAGCGCATGATGGTGTCGGTGCTGCTTCCGGGCCCGGCCGGAATCACCATTTGGATCGGCCGTTCCGGATAGGATTCAGCATCGGCCGACCCCATCAAGGGCGGGGTCAGCGTGAAAAACGCGATAGCTGCCGCAGATGCGAAAAGGCTGATGCTACTTTGGTATGATTCCAGTCTAAACCATGCCGACATATGGCGTTTTCCCCCTTGCGGTGTGCGAAAGTTCGCTACCGTCTACCCCAACCCATAGCAACGCAAGGTTTCGCCGAAGGTAAATAGTGACCTGCAATAGGCGATGATGTCTAATGAGTTATTGGAAATCCGGTATAAGATTTACAAATGAGCGATCTTCCGAACACCCAGCCGCTGCGCTGCTTCGTCACGGTGGCCCGTGAGGGCAGCGTTTCGCGCGCGGCGGCCTCATTGCATCTCACCCAGCCGGCAGTCAGCCTGCAACTGAAGGGACTGGAAGAAAGCACCGGGCTTTTGCTGTTCAACCGAACTCCGGGCGGGTTGACGCTGACGGAAGCCGGAACTGCCCTTCTGCCTCGAGCGCAGGAAGCGTTGTCTGCCTTGTCCGGTTTTCGAACCACCGCGAATTCCCTGCAAGATTCGCTCCGTGAGACACTCCGTCTCGGCACGATCCTGGATCCTGAATTTACCCGTCTCGGCGCCTTTATCAAAGAGTTAACGGCTTCATCGCCACGAACCGAGGTATTCCTTCGTCATGGCATGAGCGACGACGTGCTGTCGCAGATCCGCAAAGGCGAACTCGACGTCGGATTTTACATCGACGCAACGCCCGAGCGATTTCCGCCGTCGGCGCCTGCTCCCGAGCGGGATAGCGGGGCCGGCAGCTTCGTGCTCGCGCCGCTGCTGACCTTCACCTATTACGTCATCGCTCCTGCGGAGTGGACCCATCAGGTCACGGGAAAAAGCTGGCGCGAACTCGGAAGCCTGCCTTGGCTTGCGACGCCCTCCGCTTCAGCTCATCGACGCCTCCTTGACGATATTTTTCGTCCCTTTGGCGTGATGCCCAAGCGCGTCGCGCTCACCGATCAGGAAGAAGCAATGATCGACTTCGTCGAATCCGGCATTGGTCTCAGCCTTGCCCGCAAATGCGTTCTTGACCGCAGGGGACACAAGCGCAATTTCGTCATCGCCGACAAGGTGTCGCTGGCGTGCGACCTGAGCATTGCCTGCCTGAAATCGCGGCGCCACGAACCGACCGTCGCGCGCGCTTTTTCCGCCATGGGCCGGGCATGGTTCCATCCGAACCCGCGGCCATCCCCCTCGCCCGTCGCTCTCTGATCGACGGTCCGTCGTGCGATGCGGCTGCCAGGCGCGGAAACCGCCGAGATTGGCTATAACTGCCCACCGCTCATCGTTTGACGGCCGCGCGGCCACGGAAAGGATACCATGCGAAACCGAAAATGGTCGAGGCGCGAGGTGCTCAAGGCTTCGACGGCGGTGGCGGGCGCGTTGTTTGCCGAGCCGCTCACGGCGGCTCCGCCGCCGCCGGCTGCGGTCACGCCGGCCCTGCTCGAAGCTGCGCGCCGCGAAGGCAAGGTTTCGTTCTACTCGGCACTCGAACTCAACGTAGCGGAACGATTGGGCAGGACTTTCGAGGCCAGATATCCGGGCATTACGGTGCGCGTCGAGCGCTCGGGCGCGGAGCGTATTTTTCAGCGCATTGCGCAGGAACAGGCGAGTGGAATCAACGCCGTTGACGTCGCCAATTCCACCGATCCCGCGCATTACCTCGACTGGAAGAAGAACGACTGGCTCGCGCCTTATCTTCCGGAAGACGTCGCCCGACATTTTCCGGCCGACCAGTTCGACGCCGACGGAATGTACGCCACCTCCTGCGCCTGGCTCGAGGCGATCGGTTACAACACCAACCTGGTGAAGCGCGAAGACGCGCCGAAAAGCTACGCCGATCTGCTCGATCCCAGGTGGGCAGCCAAGATCGTCAAGGGCCACCCCGGTTATAGCGGCGCGATCCTGACCGCAACCTTCGTGCTGACGCGCGATCTCGGCTGGCCGTATTTGGAGAAGCTGGCGCAGCAAAAGGTACTGCAGGTGCAGTCCGCGGCCGACCCTCCGAAGAAGATCCTGCTCGGCGAACGCGCGGTGATGGCGGACGGCAACGACTACAATCTGGTGCTGCTCAAGGACGACGGCAAGCCGGTCCAGGCGGTCTACGCCACCGAAGGCTCGCCGCTGATCATCGTTCCCTCAGGCGTGTTCCGCAACGCACCCAATCCAAATGCGGCGCGGTTGTTCCAGAGTTTCTTTTTCAGCGCCGAAACACAGCAGCTGTTGGTCGACATCTTTGCCCATCGATCATTTCATGCGCTGGTCAAGGAGAAGCCCGGCCACGTGCCGCTTGCTGAAATCAAGCTGCTGAAAGCCGACCCGGCCGAAGTGCTGGCGCAGAGCGAAGCCATCAAGGCGCGCTATACCAAACTGTTCGGGGTGTAACGGATCGCGGCGCACCGCGGCGCGAATGAGATCGCAGCGCGCCGACAGTCCACGCCAGGGGAGATGCCGGTGGGCGAATGGTTCGGCGTGGCGCTCGCATTGGTGTCGAGTTGCCTTGGCGGAAGTGCTGCGGCAGTCACCCGCTATCTGGTCGCAATGCCGATCCGATCACATTGGTCATCCTGCGATGGGACATCGGCTTTCTATGCGTGCTGCCGGCTGCGGTCCTGTTGCGGGTGCGATGGCCGCCGCGCAGCGACTGGTTCGTCGTCGCCACGCTGGGGCTTTGCTTCTTCGGATTGTTTTTCGTCTCTACAACATCGCGGTGAGTTTTACCATCGCGGCCCGCGCCAGCCTTGCGCTGTCGACGCTGCCGCTGCAGACCATGGTGGTCGGCGCCCTTGCTCCGCATCGAGCCGCTGACCCGACGAAAAACGGTAGGCGTCTGCATTGCGGTCCTCGGCGTTATTGCCGCCCTGGTTTCCGGTCTTTCCGCCGCGCCCCCGGGCACATGGCGCGGCGAGTTGATCATGGTCGCCGCCGTGCTGTGCATGTCGTTCTACAACGTCTAGTCCCGCCCCTTCATCCGGCGATCCAGCGCGCTCGAAGGGCTAAGCCCGTGCCTCACGCCGCGCCCGCCACCTCCTCCAGGCCGCGATTGCGCGGCTCGACGCCCCAGGCCCACACCACGACGATCTGCACGACGACCAGTGCGATCATCAGCCAGACCACGCCGGGCAGCTGGTACGAGGCCATCAGGCTGCCTACGATGAAGGGGGAGACCACGGTGGCGCCGCGGCCGAGAGTGTTGCAGATGCCGTTGGCGCGCAATCTGATCTCGGTCGGGAACAGTTCCGGGGTATAGACGCCGAACAGGATCGCGGTCTGCACATAGATCGCGACGATCAGCACGAAACCGACGCTCAGCACGATCGCCGGATCGGAGGCCGCGTTGAAGCGGGCATAGATATAGCCGCTGGCGATGGTGACGACGGACGCGCCGATGATGCTCCAGCGCCGGCCAATCGCATCCGACAGATACGCCCCGAGCGCACAGCCGACCAGCGATGCCGCCGACAGCACCAGCGTGTAGCCAAGCGAATTGGCGATGGTGAGTCCCTGGCGCAAGAAGAACTGCGGCAGGAAAATCACGAAGCCGAAGATCAACGTATTGATCGTGATCAGCACCCAGCAGCCTACCAGCAGGCGTTGCAGCAGCGGCGGCTTGAGCATGTCCATTGCGGCAACCTGCGCGACCGGTGCCGGCACAACCACCGGAGGCAGCGTGCCGCCGGCGGCGGATTCGGTCTCGATTGCCTGCATCAGGGCTTCGGCTTCCGCGGTACGGCCCTGCGATTCAAGCCAGCGCGGCGATTCGGGCAGGTTCTTTCGCAGATACCAGACGACAAGCGAGCCGACGCCGGCAATGACGAACATCGGTCGCCAGCCGAAAGCCGGGATAATGAGATAGCCCAGCAGCGCCGTCACCGGGAATCCGGCCACCACCAGGAACGCCATCATCGACAGCCAGCGCCCGCGCGTCTTCGGTGGTACGAATTCGGTCAGGGCCGAATAGCCGACCACGATTTCGGCCCCAAGGCCTAAGCCCTGCACGAAGCGGCAGGCGATCAGCTGATTCATATCCTGCGCGAAGGCCGCCGCCAGCGAGGCAAGTCCAAAGATCAAGAGATTGATCTGGTAGGTGAACCGCCGCCCCATCTTGTCGCCGACAAATCCCGTGATCAGCGCGCCCAGCGTCATGCCGACGAAGGTTAGCGAAATGAACTGCAGATTTTGCGGAACGGTGGAGAATTTGGTTTGCACGGCGGAGGCCAGCACGCCGCCGGCGATATAAAGGTCGTAGCCGTCGAAAAACATGCCGGCGCCGACCAGCCAGAAAATCCGGTAGTGAAACGATGAGACCGGCAGCCGGTCGAGACGTGCGCCGGCGTTTACCGCGGTAGCCATGTCAACTTCCCCCCATGTCGTCTTGTCGGTTGATGCGGCGGCCGGCCTGCTCCGCAGCCGGTGCCGCCATCGCTTGCGTTCTAGTTCAGTCGCAGCTGCGCCGCCGTGTCGCGGTACCAGTCGAACGGCTGATCGTGCGTTGCGACCATCACGCTCTTGGTATTGAAATGGTCGTTGAAACTCTCGGTGCCGCACTCGCGCCCGATGCCGGAGTCATCGACGCCGCCCCATGGCGACGCCGGATCGAGACGGTGGTGGTCGTTGATCCAGACAATGCCCGCCTTGACCGCGGACGCCACGCGATGGGCGCGCCCGATGTCGCGGGTGCGAATCGCAGCCGCCAGCCCGAACGGCGAATCGTTGGCAAGGCGCAGCGCATCGGCTTCGTCAGTAAATCGAGTCACCGAAGTGAAAGGACCGAACACCTCTTCCTGAAAGATGCGCATGTCGGACTTGACCTCGGCGAATACCGTCGGTTCGACGAAGTAGCCCTCGTCATGGCCGGGCACCTTGGCGGCGACGCCGCCGGTGACCAGCCGCGCGCCATCCTCAATGCCGAAGCGCGCATACGACAACACGCGATCGCGCTGCCGCGCGGAGATCACCGGGCCGAGCTGCGTGTCGGGATCGAAGGGATCTCCGATGCGGATAGCTCTGGTCTTTGCTGCAAGCTTTTCGACGAATTCGTCATAGATGGCCGCCTGCACGATGTGCCGCGACGCGCAGACGCAGGTTTGTCCGGCGCCGATGAACGCGCCGAAGGCGGCATAGTTGACGGCCTGATCGACGTCGTAGTCGTCGAACACCATCACCGGCGTCTTCCCGCCGAGTTCCATGGTCTGGTGCGCGAACACTCTTGCCGCGGCGCCGCCGGCGATGCGGCCGGCCTCGGTGCCGCCGGTCAGCACCAGCTTGTTGATGTCGGGATGCTCGGCCAGCATCCTGCCGGCGCCCTGGCCAAGGCCGAGCACGACATTGAACACGCCGGGCGGCAGCCCTGCCTCGGTAAAGATCTGCGCCAGTTTCAGCGTCGTCAGCGGCGTGTATTCCGACGGTTTTACGACGGTGACGCATCCGCTCGCCAGCACCGCGGCCAGCGATTTGCACATGATCATCAAAGGATGATTGAACGGCGTGCAGTTGGCGACAACGCCGATCGGCGTGCGCAGCGTGTAGTTCAGATACGAGCCTTCGACCGGAATAACGGCATCGCGGCGCGCCAGCGCCAGCCCCGCAAAATAGCGGAAGAAATCCGGCAGCCGCGCCAACTGCGCGCGCGTCTCATTGATGGGCCGGCCGTTGTTCAGCGTCTCCAGCCGGTATAGCTGCTCCAGATTGGCTTCGAACGCGTCCGCCAGCCGGTTGACCAGACGCGCGCGGGCGCGAATGTCCATGCCGCCCCAGGCGCGCCCCTCGAACGCGGCACGCGCGCTTTTCATGGCGCGATCGATATCGCCCGCGGTGGAATTCGGTATCCGCGCAATCACGTTGCCGGTCGCGGGATTGCGGACATCAAGCATTTCGCCGCCGCCTGGCTCGATCTCGCGCCCGTCGATGAAGTTGCCGTGGATTTCGACGTCGATCGCACCCTGCCTCGCCGGCATATTCATGTCATTCTCCCTTCGACGATCACCGCGTTGCGCGCCAGCGCCGGCAGTACGCGCTTTTCGGTCTGGGTGATGTGCGCCTTGATGATGCGCGCTGCGGTTCGCGTGTCGCGGCGCTGCATCGCCTCGATCAGGCTCACATGTTCGGCCACGAGTTGCGCCGGGTCGTGCCTCTTCACATTGGCAAGGCTGACCCGCACCAGCCGATCGGCCTGTCCGATCAGATCGCACAGCGCCGCGGCCATGCGGCGATTGCCGGAAGCGTGCGCCAGCGCGAAGTGGAAAGCACGGTTGTAGGCGATGAAGTCTTCGTGCTCGCCGGCGAACAACCGGAACTCATCAAGCGCCTTCAGTCGATCTTGCGGCGCATTCTCGATTGCTTCGGCGACGCAAGCGGGCTCCAGCGCCAACCGAAACCGCAGCAGGTCGCGCGCATCCGCCAGCGAAATCGGGTTGACCCGATAACCCTGCCGCGGCTGCACCGTGACGAGATGCTCGCGCTCGAGCCTCAACAATGCCTCGCGTATCGGTTGCCGGCTTACCGCATAACGCTCGGCAAGGTCTTGCTCGCGCATATCACCACCGGGCACCAAGCGGCACGTCAGAATATCAGATCGCAGGCTTTCATAAACATTATCGCGTAAAAGCATATTGGTTTCCCGGCTCGATACCAATAATTGGCAGCCGTGAAATATCACGTCAAGCGAAAATGGCTTGAAAAGTCCGATCTTTTATTTATCAATCGGTACGGCCGCGGACGCGCGGCACCGGCGTCGAATTCCACATGCGAGAACAGAGATCGAATGGACAGGCGTTTTGCCAACGGCACGGTCAACGCTTCGCAGTCCGGCAGCGGTCCACCGCTGGTTCTGTTGCATTCGTTGCTGTCGGATCGCGCGAGTTTTGACAGGGTTGCCCCGGAACTGTCAGAAACCTTCCGGGTGATCGTTCCGGAACTGCCGGGCTTCGGCGAATCGGAAGCCGTCCGCGGCGGCCTTGCCGCGGTTGCCGACAGGATAGCCGGCGCCATCAATGACTTTGCCGATGGCGAGGATGTCATCGTGCTTGGCAACGGCTATGGCGGCTTTGTCGCGCTGCAGATGGCAATCCGCCATCCGAACACCGCAACCAGACTGATTCTTGCCGATTGCGGCGCGGCATTCTCCGAGCCAGGCCGTGAAGCCTTCCGCAACATGGCGGCGGCATCGCGGACGAGGGGATTATCCGCGATCACCGACGTTGCGATGCGCCGGCTGTTCGCGCCGGAATTTCAGGAGGCAAATCCCGACCTGATGCGTGACCGACGTGAGGCATTCCTGCGCACGGACCCGGACGTGTTCCGCGCCGCATGTGAGGCGCTGGCGGAACTCGATCTCCGGCCGCAACTCGGTCAGGTCAAGATCCCTGTCCTGGTCCTGGTTGGCGAACAGGACGAGGCGACGCCTCCGCCGATGTCTCACGAAATGGCCGCAGGTTTGCCGCAAGCCCGTCTCAAGATCATTCCCGGCTGCGCGCACGTCCCGCAACTGCAATCGCCACGAGTTTTTTTGGACGCGATCGGCGATTTTCTGCTGCAGTCCTAGGTCCAGACCTCGCGACGACGTGCTGCACCATGTCGGCGTCAGATCTGCGTCAGAACGGAGTGTCCCATTTCTCGTCCGGGAGTCCCTTGCCGGACTTCACCGTGAATTCGTGAGGTGAGAGGGTGAAGCCCGCGTCGGTAGCGTGCGACTTCCCCCCGGACCCCTTCAGCACGGCGGTATCCAAGCGCGAGCCGGCATGGATGTTGGATCCAATAAAGAAGCTGGCAATGATCAGGACCGTGATTCCGATCGGAAAGATGATTTTGTCCATCTTCGTAACTCCGTTTGACGCATTTCCTCCAATCGCAACGACGAAGCGTGAGCGGCGGGAGCGCGTCGAGCCTGGTTGAAGTAAGATCATGGCCGGTGTGAAGCCGGCGCTGTCATTGGGGACTAACGATTGGAATTGATCTGGCGGTTTGCGGTCTGCACCGGCGCCTGTTCCGGCGTAAAGACGGTGCCGACGAATTCCGCCTGCGCGGCATCGGAAATCCAGGATGCAGCAGGAGAATTCAACGTCAGCGCAGCCAGCAGAAGAACTCCACAAGCCGCAAGGACTCCCATGGTCCAGTAAAGATGCTGACGATCCGGTTGATTCGATTGGCTTGATGATCTCCGCATAGACGCCTCCTGTCATGGATGTGCGGCTATACGGATAATCCGAACCACGGCAGACCGATGTGAAGTGCTTCACACTGCCCGAATTAGAGGTGGCAGTTGGTTCGACCGGTCAAACGAAATCGCCGCTAGTCGGCTTTCGGCCCCGCTTCGACGAGCGTCTGAAGCGACGCAGCATCCAGCACGACAATCGCTCCATGCTCGAGACGAACCCAGTTACGGCTTTCCCAGCTTCGCAACTGCTTATTGATGCTCTCCCGCGACATGCCTACCATCTCGCTGATTTCCTGCTGCGTAATGGCGATTGCGCGCGCAGTGGATGACAGCCGATGTTTTTCAGTCAGGCGAATGAGTGCGCTGGCGAGACGGCCCGGCAGGTGTTGAAGGATGACATGTTCAACCTGCTCGCTGGTCCAGCGCACCCGCGCGCACAGCAGTTCGATGAATTTCATCGCCAGCGCCGGCTGGCTTCGCACGAAGGGGATAAATTCGCGGCGATCGATGACAAATATCTCGCAGTCTGAATTTGCGATCGCGTCCGTCGTCCGTTCCAGGCCGTCCAGCAGCGCCACTTCGCCGAAAACTTCGCCGGCGCCGATCAGATTAAGGATCGCGCTGCGGCCCTCGGCCGACGAACTGCTGATCTTCACAGTGCCGCTGATCACCGCATACAGGCTGTTGCCGGTATCGCCCTTCGAGAAGATCGTTGCGCCGCGCTTCAAAGTCGATAGCTTCGCGTAGCGGCAGAGCTGATCGAACGCATCCGGTTCTAGGTCGCTGAAGATCGGGTGTTTGCGCAACACCTCCAGCTTGCTGCCGGAAGCTCGGGGTCCGTTCTTCTTGTCTTGGGGCATGCCGGCTATGACTCCAAAACGGAATGGCTACGGCGTCAGTACGGCGCGCCCGACGACCTTGCCTTCCTTAAGATCGGTCAGCGCCTGGTTTGCTTTCGCAAGCGGCATCAACGTCACCGGGATCGGCGCGATCCTGTTTGCGCGCACCAGATCCAGCAGTTCCTGGGTCTCGCGCAGATTTCCAACATAGCTGCCTTGAATGGTCACCGCCTTGATCGGAATCAGCGGCAGCGCCCACGTCGCGCCGCCGCCGAACAGCCCGACGATGACCAGCTTGCCGCCCTTGGTCAGGCAGTCGAAGCCGAGCTGGGTGGTGGCGGCATTGCCGACGAGATCGATCACCGCCCTGATCGGGCCACCAGCCTTGCTGGCGAGCTGCTCCAGCGCATCGGGCGCGGCGCCATCGACGGTGGCGAGCGCGCCGGCTTTCTCGGCGGCTTCGCGCTTGCGCGCGTCGATGTCGACCACGATCGCGCCTTTGCCGCCCATCGCCTTCAGCAGCGACAGCGCCATCAAGCCAAGTCCCCCGGCGCCGAAAATGACGATCGGGCTGCTGATGTCCGCCTCGACTTTTTTCAGTGCGCTGTAAGTGGTGACGCCGGAGCAGGCATATGGCGCCGCGGTAAGGGGATCGAGGCCTTCCAGGTTAAGCAGGTACTTCGGATGCGGCACAGTCATGTGATCGGCGTAACCGCCGTCGCAATGAACGCCAAGCGAATATGGTTTCAGACACATATTCTCCTGGCCGGCGAGGCACACCTCGCATTTGCCGCAGCCGAGCCAGGGATAAACCAGCGCAACGTCACCAACCTTGAGGCCGCCTACGGCGTCGGCTTTGGCATCCGGCCCGAATGCGAGCACCTCGCCGACGGTTTCGTGTCCCATCGTTCGCGGCAGCGAAACGCCGCGGTCTCTTAGCGAGAGCGGCTTGCGGCCGTGGCCGAGATCGTAACCGCCTTCCCAGATATGCAGATCGCTGTGGCAAACGCCGGCCGCCCTGACCCTGATCAGCACCTGCGTGCCGGAAGGTTGCGGCGTGGGATGATCCACTTCCTTCAAGGGGGCGTTGAAATCCGTGACCTGAAAACTCTTCATGTGGGCTCTCCCGTCGAGGGTTTTGTTCTTGACCCGACATTGCCACGTCTTGCCATGGAGCGTCGAGCAAGTTCCGCAGGACACCGACGCGGTAAAGGCTATCTGCACCCCCGCTGCGCCTTAAGATTGGGCGCGCCGGATGATCAACGTTACATTGCAATGTTAATCCGCGCGATGGCAACGGATCAACATGAGACCCCCCTCCTTATTAGTAACTTCACGTGGCTTGCCGAGTTGTCCGAGCACGATACAATCAATCCGGGGCTGATCAACAAGACCCGGCCATCGGGCGACAAAGAAGGAAGAACGACGATGATGAGGATATCGCAACAAAGGCCCCGGTCATTGCGCGCCCTTCTAATGGCGACCGCGCTCGGCTTTGCAGCAAGCACCGCTTTCGCCGCCGATCCGATCAAAATCGGCGTTATCGCCGAAGCCCAGGCCATCGCCGGCGCGTCGATTCCCCAGGCGGCGCAGATGGCCGCCGAAGAAATCAACGCCAAGGGCGGCGTCGACGGGCGCATGATCGAGATCGTGCCTTACGACAATCACAGCTCATCAGCCGATTCGGTTCGAGCCTTCCAGCGCGCGGTCAATGAGGACAAGGTCCACGCCGTTATTTCCAGCTACATCAGCGAGGTGGTGCTGGCGCTGATGCCGTGGGCGTCGAGGCTGAAAACACCGTTCATCACCCCCGGGGCCGCCTCCAACGAGATCACCAAGGCCATCAACAAGGACTATGAAAAGAACAAATATACCTTCCACGGCTACCTGACGTCGGCTGCGTTGGCGCTGTCGGTGTGCGACGCCGCCAAGGATCTGCTCGTCGACGGCAAGAAGATGAAGACTGCCGTGATCATGAGCGAGGACGCAGCCTGGACCAAGCCGCTCGACGTCGGTTACGAGGAATGCCTGCCGAAGATCGGGCTGAAGGTTCTCGATCACATCCGGTTCTCGCCGGACACGACCGACTTCACGCCGATCTTCAACAAGATCGAAGGGGCGAAGCCGGACGTGATTATTACCGGCATTTCTCACGTCGGCGTGCAGCCGACGGTACAGTGGAAGAATCAGCAGGTGCCGATTCCGATGCTGGGCATCAGTTCGCAGGCCACCAACGAAACCTTCGGCAAGGACACCAATAACGCTTCCGACGGCGTGCTCTATCAGGGCGTCTCGGGACCGGGCGTAGCGGTCACGCCGAAATCGATTCCGTTCGCCGACGGGTTCAAGAAGAAGTTCGGCAACTATCCGTCCTATGCCGGCTACACGTCCTATGATGAAGTCTACTTCATTGCCGACGCCATCAAGCGGGCCGGTTCGACCGATGCCGACAAGCTGGTAGAGGCCCTTGAGAAAACCGATTGGGAAGGCACCATCGGCCGCATCCAATTCTACGGCAAGGATGACCAATTCACGCACGGCCTGAAATACGGCAAGGGGCTTATCACCGGTCTGATGCTGCAATGGCAGGATGGAGCGCAAACCAGCGTCTGGCCACCGGAAATCGCAAAGGCCAAGATCAAGTTTCCGAGCTTCATCAAGGTCACGACGAACTGACGCCGATCCCCGCCTTCGTCATTGCGAGGAGCACTTGCGACGAGGCAATCCAGCCCTGCAGATCTGGATTGCTTCGCTTCGCTCGCAATGACGGCGCGTTGCTTCTTCCTTCACTGACTGGCGCTCCCGACCCATGCTCGCTTTGCAAATTCTGATCGATGGCTTCGCCATCAGCGCGCTGTATGCCCTGGGCGCAACCGGCTTTACCTTGATCTTCGGCGTCTCCGGTGTTCTCAACCTGTCGCACGGCGCGATCATGGTGCTTGCGGCCGTGGCGGCCTGGGCGGCATCCAGCGTGCTGCACGTCGGCACCTATGCGGGCGCGACTATCGGCGTTGCAACCGCGCTGGTAGCGGCGCTTGTTACCTACTTCGCAGTGGTGCAACCGATCCAGAAATCCGGTCGCATTCCCAATGAGGAGAAGGAAATCTTCGTTCTCACCGGCACGTTGCTGTGGGGCATCATGATCCAGGAAGTTATCGCATATTTCTTCACCAATAATGCCAAGACCGTGCTTCCGATCATCGAGGGGGTCGTCAACATTCTTGGAGTGCGCACCCCGCAAAACGAAATCTTCACGGCGGTCGTTTGTTGTCTGGTAATCGCGCTGCTCTGGCTGCTGGTCAATCGCACCCGCACCGGCAAGGCCGTGCTTGCAGCGTCGATGAATCCGCGTGGTGTCACCTTGCTCGGACTTGAACTTACCAACATCTATATCGTGGTGTGGGCGATCTACGGCGTTCTTGCCGGTATCGCGGGCGTGCTCCTCGGGATGTTTCTCGGCGTCAGTTCCTACAGCGTGGGACCGCTGACGGCCAGCGCGTTTTCGATCGTGGTCCTCGGCGGCCTCGGCAGCGTATCCGGCTCGCTGATCGCCGCATTCGTAGTCGGCTATCTGGAAACCCTCACCGCCTATCTGGTCTCTCCCGCTTACCGGACCATCCCCGCACTGCTGCTGCTTGTCATCGTGATGTATGTCAGGCCGCAGGGCCTGCTCGGGAGGCGCTGAGCATGGGCGTCTTCTTCAAATCGCGGCTGTTCTTCATTTCACTGGCAGTGGTCATCATCGCCTCGACGCTGCCGCTCTACGTCTCCGGCTATATCCTCGGCCTGCTGACGGTCGCCTATTATTTCGGCGTGTTTGCGATGGCGTGGGACCTGTTGTTCGGATTTGCCGGCGAGGTGAACTTCGGACCGACCTTCCTGATCGGCGTCGGGGCCTACACCGCGGGCATTCTCAACAACCAATATGGCTGGTCGGTATACCTGTGCATCGTGTTAGGCGCGGCGGCGTCGGTGGTCGCGGGATTTGTCCTCGCCCTGCCGGCCTTGCGTGTTCGCGGCCCCTATTTTGGATTAACCACGCTGGTCGCCGTCCTGATGCTACAAAATTTCATCGTGGTGTTTGCCGATCTGACCGGCGGTGAAATCGGCCTGACCATCCCTGACGTGATCACCATCAATGCCAACACGAATTACTGGATCGCGCTGGGATTCATGACCGTCAGCGCGATCATTCTGTACGGTCTGTCGCAATCGCCGATCGGCCTCGTGCTGCAGGCCAGCGGGCAGGATCCCGTGCAGGCGGGCGCGCTCGGCTTCAATATCGTCAAGCACAAGCTGGCCGCCTTCGTTGTTAGTGCGTTTTTCTCGGGCCTGTCCGGCGCACTTCTGGTGTTTTATTTCGGCACGGCTTCTGTCGGTACCGTGGTCGACGTCGCGGTCGGCGTGAATGTCATCGTCGCCGCGGTGTTGGGCGGTCGGCGGACGGTGCTGGGCGCCGCACTCGGTGCGATCTTCCTGATCGTAGCCGGTGAATTTCTGCGGCCGACCGGCGAATTGGCGACGTTTATCGTTTCCGCGGTCGCGCTGCTGGTCGTGCTGTTTTTCCCCGGCGGCTTCCTCGGCGCGGCGCTGTCACGCGAGGCGCGCACGTGATGGACGCAACCAGCGATCGGCCGGTGCTCGAGGTCCGCGGCCTGACCAAGCGTTTCGGCGGCCTCACCGCGGTCAAGAATCTCAACCTCGATCTGCGCGCCGGCGAAATCTTCGGGCTGATCGGCCCGAACGGCTCCGGCAAGTCCACCGCCATGAAGGCGATCATGGGCATCGAGCGTCCGAGTTCCGGCGATGTGAGGTTCGAGGGCGAAAATATCGCAGGCCTGCCGGCGCACAAGATTGCGCGAAAAGGTTTTGGCATGGTGTTTCAGCACTCGCGGCCGCTAAACCGGCAGACCGTGCTTGAAAACATCATGGTAGCGCTGCTGCCCGACAGCCTGTTCATGCTGTTCGCCGACAAGGCGCTGACCGAGCGCGCCCGATGGATCGCCGAAAGGGTCGGCCTCGGCGCGGTAATGGATCGCCGGCCGCCGACCCTGCCCTTTGCCGACCTGCGGCGGCTTGAGCTCGCAAAAGCGATCGCCCGCGATCCGAAGGTGGTTCTCGTCGATGAGCCCTTTGCAGGGCTTACCCTGGCCGAAGTCGGCGTTTTCTCCGAACTGATCCGCAGTTTTCGCGATGAAGGCCGCGCGGTGCTGTTGGTGGATCACAACGTCAAGAGTGTCGCCGCGCTGGTCGACCGTGTGCTCGCGATGTATCTCGGCGAGGAAATCGTCACCGGCCGCGCCGACGAGGTGATGCGCAACGAAACCGTGCGGCGTGTCTACCTCGGCGGCGCGATCGAAACATCCGCCCGTCCGGAAACCAGCTTCAAGGACAAAGTGCCGTTGCTGCAGATCGAGAATATCAGCGTGCACTACGGCAAGGCGCAGGCGCTGGAAAACGTCTCGATCCACGTGCATCAGGGCGAGTTCGTTTCCGTCGTGGGCCTCAATGGCGCCGGCAAGACCACGCTGTTCAACACCATCTCGGGATTTCTACCCTATACCGGCGAGATTGTCCGTGACGGCGAGAAGCTGCGCGGAATCAGTCCGGCGCGTATCGCGCGAAGCGGTATTGTGCAATGCCCCGAGTCGCGCGAACTGTTCGGTGAAATGAGCGTTCGCGAAAATCTCGATCTCGGCGGCCAGCATTTGTCGGACGAAGATAAAGACAAGCAGATGGCCTGGCTGTTCGACCTGTTTCCGATCCTCAAGGAGCGCCAGGGCCAAATGGCGCAGACCTTGTCCGGCGGTGAGCAGCAAATGCTGGCGATCGGCCGTGCGCTGATGATGCAGCCGAAGATCTTGATTCTCGATGAGCCGACGCTGGGCCTGGCCCCGGTCATTCTCGAACAGCTCTCGAAAGCGTTGGAAAGGCTGCGGCAGACCACGCCGATTACGGTGTTGCTCGGCGAGCAGAATGTCACCTTCGCGCTGCCGCACGCCGATCGTGTCTATGTGCTGGAACACGCGCGCATTGTCTGGGAAGGCGACCCCGGCCGCTTCGCCCAGGAAGCCGGTGCCGGCTATCTCTAGATCGTGAGCCGGCCGTCTGCCACCATCTCAATGTCGGGCGGAACAACAATGCCTTCGCGCGCGGCGCGGTTGCGGTTGGCCAGCCGGCGCGCGCCGGGCAGACGCGCACCCGGTTGCTGCTCGATCGCACCGACCAAAGCGGACATTCGCTCGCCGAATCCAGCGTGACCGAAAGCCGATGGATCGATCGCGAGCAGCAATTGACCAGTCGCGGGAGGCGGACCCTTGCCGTCGAGAAATGACGATGCCTCGAAGGCGAGGTTTGCGCCTGGCAGGCAGGCGGCCAGCACTTCCACCATGAACGCCAGGGCCGCGCCCTTGGCGCCGCCGAGCGGAATCATGCTGCCTTGCAGGGCTTGCTCCGGATCGGTGGTGGCGTGGCCATCGGCGTCGAGCGCCCATCCTTCCGGGATCGATTCGCCACGCTGCTTCGCCGCGACGATCGGACCGCGCGCAACCCTCGACAGCGCGAGATCGACAACCGCGGGCTCATGGCCCACCACGGGCGCGGCAAACGCAATCGGGTTGGTGCCGAATATCGGCTCGCGCCCGCCCCAAGGCGCCATCGCCCCCGGCGTATTGGCGAACAGCAGCGCGACCAGGCCCTTGCGGGCCAGCGCTTCGCACGGCAGACCGGTCTCGCCGCAATGATTGGAACGCCGGATCGAGGCGGTCGCGATGCCTTGCGCGGCCGCAAGCGCCGGTAACTCGGCGACGGCAAGATCGATCGCGGGGTAGGCAAAGCCGTGTGCGGCGTCGATGGCCAACACGCCGGGGCGAATTTGCGCCGCCGACGGCTGCGCCTGCCCGTCGATCTTGCGGCTCCGGACCATCTGCAGATAGGTCGGGATCCGCGACAGCCCGTGGCCCTTGAGCCCGTCGGCCTCGGCGGAGATCAGCGCACGCGCGACCGACCGAGCATTATCGGCCCTGCACCCGCTGCGGACAAAGACCGCGGCCACCCATTCGATTGCTTCGCTGATCGAAAGCGTCGTCACGCGCTTCGATAGAGCTTCGTGAGCGAGAACTCGCGATGACCGAGCGACTCGGCTGCGGTCAGGCGGCCGTTGCAGGTGCGTACGATCATGTCGATCAACGCGTCGCCGGCCTGATCGAGCGTCATTTCGCGGCGAAGCACGCCGGTGACATCGACGTCGACGTGCTCGCCCATGGTGCGCAGCGTCTTCGGATTGCCCGATATCTTGATCACCGGCACGATCGGGTTGCCGATCACATTGCCCTGCCCGGTCGGGAAGGTATGGACCACATAACCGCCCGCCGCCATCAAGGTCACGCATTCGGCCGCGGCCGACGAGGAGTCCATGTAGTACAGGCCCGGACCCCTGGCCGGCGCTTCGGCCGGCTCGAGCGCGTCGATGTAGCGGCACTTGCGGCCGATTTTTTCGAGGTTGCCGAGCGCCTTCTCCTCGATCGTCGTAAGACCGCCGGCGATGTTGCCCTTGGTGGGCTGGGAATCCGAGAGGTCGTTGGTCTTGTGCGCCTCGATCACGTCGTCCTGATACGCTTTCCACATCCTGTACCATTTTTCGGCGATTTCAGGACTCGCGGCGCGTTCGCGGCACAGATGTTCGGCGCCGGTGATTTCAGAGGTTTCGCCGAACACGCCATAAATGCCGTGCGGAATAAGCTTGTCGTACATGTTGCCGACGGTCGGACAGGAGGACAAACCGGTCGTGGTATCGGACTCGCCGCATTTGGTGGAAATCCAGAGCTCCGAAACCGGGCATTCCTCGCGCTTCAATTCCGATGCCCATTGCACAAAACGTTTGGCCTGATAGCTGGCTTCGGCAATCGTCGCGATGTCGCCGTGGCCTTCGATGCCGAAGCCGACCACGGGCTTGCCAGTCTTGGCGATGCCGTCGACCACGCGGCCGGTCCAGCCGTCCTCGATGCCGATCACGACCACCGCGGCGACGTTGGGGTTCGAGCCGACGCCGATCAGAGTGCGGAAAAATAGATCGAGGTCCTCGCCGAATTGCAGCCGGCCGTAGGCGTGAGGAATTGCCATCGTGCCTTTGACATTGTTCGCCACCGCTTCGCACGCCGAGTTCGACAGATCGTCGAGCGGCAGGATGACCACGTGGTTGCGGATGCCGACGCGGCCGTTCTCGCGGCGCCACCCCCGGAACGTAGCCTTGGCAAAATCGGTCGAGGCGCGCTTGCCGTCGAGCGATTTGGTCATCAACTGGTCGGGAGCGCCGCCGACGAACGGGGACGACATTTCGTGCGCAATGGTTGTTGCCATGATGCTGCTCCTCACCAACGCTTGGTTTTCATGTTCTGGGTGTGGACGTGGCGTCCTTTGCCGGTCGCTGCGACCATGCGGCCCACGTCCTGTCCGTATTTGATCACGGTGTCTTTATCGGCAAGATCGATCAACGCGACCTTGTGCCCGATCGGGATGTCGTCCTTGACGTCGACGGAGAATGTCGAATTGTCCTCGGTGACGACGCCGAAGGCTTTCGTGCCGGCCTTCAGGCCTTCGACCACCACGACGGCGACGTTGTCCTTCGGACTGTGCGAGAGAACCTGGGGGATGTTGGACTTCTGACCTGCGGGCTGGGCCGCGCCTTCTTGAGAACTCATTCCTGTCTCCACCGTCACTGAGCCTTGAGTCTTGTATAAGATAGCAAATCTGATGCGGCAAGCGCCGCGCCGGCTTATTTGAGATCGCTGAGATAATGCGACCGGTCGGTGCGGCACAGCGATCTCCGCCACTCCGCGGGCGTGCCGTCGACCCCCAGCGCGACGCGATCGATCAGCAGGATCGGCTCGCCCGGTTCGCTTCCCAGGAGTTCGATCTGGCGCGGTCCTGCCGCGACGGCTTTGAGGCTTTCCGAACCGCGCGCGATGGTCACGCCATATTTCACCGAATAGAGCGCATAGAGGTTGTTCGGCAAATCCTTGATCCGCTCGATGCCGGGAAATAGCGCGCGCGGCAGCACGATCTTTTCATGGATGCTGGGGCGTCCATCGAGCGATCGCACGCGTTCGATCGTGACGACCGATTCTTTCGGGCCAATTCCGAGCCGTTTCGACGCCACCTCGTCGGCCTTGGCGACCGACACCGAAATGGTGCGGCTTTCCGGAAAGCGCCGCACGCCGCCGTCGGACACCATCCGGAAGAACTGGAACAGGATGCGCTCTTCGTCGTGCGACGCAACGAAGGTGCCGCGGCCCTGGCGACGTACCAGCAGGCTTTCCGAGCTCATCTCATCCAGCGCCTTGCGCACGGTGCCCGGACTGACACCGAGTCCCGCCGCGATTTCAGGCTCGCTCGGCAGCAGTTGACCAGGCGACCAGCTGCCATCGCCGAGCCGCTTCATCAGCAGCTCCTTGACCTGACGATACAGCGGTCGATAGCCGAGCGAGGCATGCGCGGCATTTCCAGCAAGCGGCGCTGGCCTCGCCTCGGACCGCCTACCGCTTCGCTTTGGGCTGCTCATCTTGTGAGTCTCGTGTTCGACTGAATTGCATCAGGGATGGGCTGCGACGGCCGGAGTTTCCGGTATCGCATCAAGCAGCGTCCGGCCCGGCTCGATGCGCGGAAACTGAACCGGCTCGGTGGTGACGTGGATATCGTTGTCGTGCATCCGAACGACCGTATAGCGCGAGGTCGCAAGATCGGACGCGTGCGGGTGATCCTCGCGAAAATGCGCGCCGCGGCTGTCGGTGCGGGCCTGCGCCGCTGCGCAGATCGTGCGGCTCACCTGGATGAGATTTTCGAGATTCAACCGGTCGGTCCAGGTCAGATTGTAACGCCGGTCATCATCCGGCACGCCGCAACGCACAAGCGCGTCCCGCAGATCGTCGAGCGCTTCTGCTCCACGAGCCAAGCTGGCGCGGCTCCGCAAGATTCCGACGTCATTCCACATCGCCTCCAGCAAGCCTTCACGGATCTCATTGAGATCGCCGGACGGGCGGCCGAGCGGAGAGAATGCGCGGTCGAGCGATTGCTCGATCGCTGCGGGTTCGGGATCAGCGAAGCTGCCTTCGCGCAGCACCGCACGCGCCATCGAGGCGCCGGCGATACCGCCGAACACCGTCGAATTGGCGACGCCGTTGCCGCCGAGACGATTGGCGCCGTGTACGCCGCCGGTATCCTCGCCGGCCGCATAGAGCCGCGGCATCGAGGTGCGACATTCAAGATCGAACACGACGCCGCCCATCATGTAATGCGCGGTCGGCACCACCTCGACCAGGCCGCCGGCGAGATCGAATCCGCAATCGGCGCATCGCTCCACCATGCCCTTGAACATCTTGGCGACATTCGCAGGCCCAAGGTGATGCATTTGGATATGCACGCCGCCATTCCTGGTCGCGTACCCCTTGCGGATCTGATACATGATCGAACGGCTGACCACGTCGCGCGTGGCGCGCTCCCCGCGTTCGTCGTATTCGAACATGAAACGCGCGCCGCGGGAATCGAGCAATCGCCCGCCTGCCCCGCGCAAGCCCTCTTCCAGAACCGTTCCCGTCATCCGCGTGCCCGCGCCCGCAAGCAGGCCGGTGGGGTGAAACTGCACCATCTCCATGTCGCGCAATGCAAGTCCGGCGCGAAGCGCCATGGCAAGGCCGTCGCAGGTCTTGTCGCCGGACGGCGTGTGATACTTGTACATTGTGGGACCGCCGCCGGTCGCAAGCAGCGTGGCCTTCGCGCGCACAAAACTGGGTTCGCCGGTCCGCATGTTCAGCATCAGCACGCCGGCGAGGCCCGATCCATCGGCAGCCGGAATGAAGTCGAGCGCCCGGTGGTCCTCCATACGGTTGACGTCGCGCCGCCACACCTGTTCGGAGAGCCGGTTGATGATTTCGATGCCGGTCAGGTCGCCCTTGTGCACGGTGCGGTCGAAGGTCTGCCCGGCGAAGGCTTTCTGATGCACGCTGCCGTCGGGATTGCGGTCGAAGAAGCAGCCGAGTTCGTTTTCCAATTCACGAATTCTCACTTGAGCTTCGGTGACCAGCTTCCATGCGAGATCCTGGTCGTTGAGCCACTTGCCGCCTTCGATGGTGTCCATGAAATGGCGCTCGACGGAATCGCCCGGCGCCAATGCGACGTTGTAGCCGCCCTGGACCATCCGCGTGCATCCGCACTTGCCCAGCAATCCTTTCACCGCCACGGTCACATCGAGCGAAGGCGCGGTCTTTTTTGCATGCAAAGCCGCGAACAGTCCGGCGCCGCCCGCTCCGAGGATCAGGATATCGGTTTCGATCCGGCGTAGAGCCATGCTGTCAGGCCGCTCCGATACTCTTGAGGACCGCGTCGCGCCGGCTTGCGACGTTTCTCTGATTGTCCGCGAACAAGGAACCGCCGTGCGAATCCATTCCGACCAGCAGCGGGCCGAAATTCCTGATGCGGAATCGCCACAGGCTTTCGGGGTGAAGATCGTCCAGGTCGACGTCCTCGATCTGCTCGATCCAGGTGGTTTCCAGTGCCGCGGCGCCGCCGACAATGGCCAGATAGGCGCCGCCCAATTCGCTGAACGCAGCCGATGTATCCGGTCCCATGCCGCCCTTGCCGATGATGATGCGAACGCCTTCGCGCGTCATCAACGGATGCGTGAACCGCTCCATGCGCTGCGACGTCGTGGTGCCGATGCAGAACGGCGTATAACCGGCCGGCGCCTCGGCCGAGACAGGCACCTTGTGGACGTTGGGCGCGGTGTGGATCACCGCATGGCCCTGCAGATCGAGCCTGGTGCGGCGGCCGCGATCGAACATATGAATGAGGGTGGCGTCGCGGATGCCGTACAGCGTCTTTTCCAAGGTTACGGTATCGCCGATCTTCAGCACGCGGGCCTGATCCGGCGTGATCGGCATTTCAAGCGTGTGGTGCGCCATAGTCATATCCTCAAGAGGAAAAGCTGATGCCGCCGGGCGTGATCGTCGCCCGCGCGCGGCGTGCCGAATGGCACTGGATATTCACCGCTACCGGATTTTGCGTGATATGGGTCGCGGCGACTTCGACATGAACCGCAAAGCTGGTCGAGCGCCCGCCAAGGCCTTGCGGACCGATGCCCAGTTCATTCACCGCGCGCGACAATTCGGTCTCGATTTTAGCCCCTTCATCGTCGGAGCAGACCGATCCCAAAGGACGGGTCGCAGCAATTTTGGCGAGGTGCATGCAGAGGTCCGAGGTGCCGCCGATCCCGACGCCGACGATGGTCGGCGGACAGACGCGGCCGCCGGACTCGATCACCCGGTCGATGACGAAACGCTTGACCGCGCCGACGCCGTCGGACGGCAGCAGCATTCGCAGGAATGAACCGTTCTCCGACCCTGAGCCCTTCGGAATCATCTCGATGGACACTGTTTCCGGTTCTTCGTCGAAATCGACATGGATGATCGGAACGCGGATGCCGCTCGAGGTCTGGTTGTTCTTGCGCGTAATCGGATGAACCACGGACGAGCGAAGCGAGCATTCCAGCGTAGCACGCTCGCAGCCCGCGCGGATCGCCCGCTTCATCATGGCGCCATCGAACTCGACATCGCGGCCGACCACGACGTTGTAAATCGGAATGCCGGTATCCTGACAAAGAATATTCTTGGTCCGCTCGGCGACCGCGATGTTCTCGATCATGGTGTCGAGGATGCTGCGGCCGGTCGCGTCGGTTTCGGTGCGAACCAGTTCCTTGAATCCGGCCTTTATGTCCGCGGGAAGCACTTTCAGCGCCTGCACATAAAGCGTTTTGCAGATTTCTTCGACTTCGTGCATATCGAGCTGCATGATTTCCTCCTAGATTCCGTTCAACAAGAATAACAACCCGACGGTGATCGAACAGGCCACGCAGATCGATACCACGATGGCGCTGCGCTCGCGCACGGCGAACAATTCGATGGCCAGCACGCGAAGGCCTAGCGCCATGTGCATGCCGAGCGCGGTGACCAGCCCCCATTCCGCGACTCGAACGAACGGGTTGTGGGTGACATCGAGAAAGCTCTGAAACGAACCAGCGCCGCCGAGAGCGGTCCCGAGCGCCGTGAAATGCAACGGCAGGAATATGGCCAAAGCGATGCCGGACAGGCGGTGCAGCATCGCCGCCAGGAATCCCGGTTTGAGGTGCGGATTGTAGATCATGTAAGATAAACCGCGAGCGCGGCCCTCCCGCCAAGAACCAGCAGCAGCACCGAAAAAGCCAGCATCGCGACATCCAGCGAACGATTACGCCATTTCACCCATTCACGGAGGATCGAGCGCAATCCGATCGGCGCATGGATGGCCGCAGCCAGCACGAAGACCAGATAGAAGCCCAGGAACCAGCGGTTGCCATGGGTGCGAGCCAGTATCTCGCCCGCCGTCAGCCCGCCTCGAATCGCATAGATGATCGTGACCAGATGAATGGTGACCGCGAACGCTAGGATGATGGCGGTGCCACGCTGCGCGAGATACAGGACCGGGTTCATCGCCGGCGTTTCCATGCCCGCACCGAGGTCGCGCGCTTCAAGCCCGCGATCGAAAACGTCGGCGACAGCACCTTCGGACAGAATTCGGTGCAGCTCATATGGCTGTGACAGGAATGGCAGCCGGCGTCCCCGGATACGGCCTCTAGACGCTGATCCTGGCCGCGATCGCGCACATCGTTGACGAGCGTCCACGCGCGATTGAGCGCGGCGGGACCGAGATAATCCTCATTCCATGACACGACGTCGCAGGCGGAATAGCAGATGCCGCAATTGATGCACTCGATGCCGGCATCGGCGGCCTGTCGCCCGGCGGAATCGGGCGCCACGACGGCGAAATCCTCGGGTGGATTCTGGCCGGGCTCGAAGTAACCGTGGGCGCGCCGCCATTTCTCGAAAAACGGCGCCATGTCGACGGCGAGATCCTTCACAATCGGCAGGTTGCGCAGCGGTTCCAACTGGATCGTGCCGGCTTCCAACTGGTCGACCCGGGTCCGGCAGGTCCAGCGGGGCCGCCCGTTCACGGTCATCGCGCACGAGCCGCACATGCCGACGCGGCAGGCGAACCGATACGACAGCGTCGCATCCTGCGTGCGCTGAATCTCCGTTACCACGTCCAGCACGGTCTGGTTGTCGCGCCGCGACAGTTCGAAGGTTTGAAACTCGCCGGTCCGGCCGCCGCGCCATACCTTCACCGTCATCGTATCTGCTCGATGCGATGCGGTGTTTTCAGTGCGGGCAGGAAGGGTCATGTCGTCAACTCGACCGTTATCGTTCTAGCTGCCGGGCGCGCCGTGGATGCCGCTGAAGAAGACGTCTTTCCAGTCACCGGTCCTGGTGGTTATAAGCCCCGCCCGATTCATGTAATCCAGATAGGTCAGGATCTTCTTCGGCGTGGTCGTCCATTCGTTCTGCGGATTCCTGATGATCTTTTCAGCGTCCGCCGCAGCGAGTTTGGAATTTTCCGCCTTGACCCAAATCACCGCCGCCGCCGCCGGATCGGCCTTGATGCGGGTCATGCTTTCCTCGAGCGCGTCGAGGAAGGCTTTCATGATTTTCGGATTTGCCGTCGCGAACTTCGAATTTGCCCACACCGTGTTGAAGGTGTGGGGTCCGCCGAGCACTTCGTAGCTGTCCAGCACCTTGTGCACGCGCGGGTCGGCCAGTTCCATCTCCTGAAATGGTGCCGATCCGAAATGCGAGTTGATCTCGGATTTCCCGCCCAGCATGGACGCCAGCGCATCGGGATGGCTCATCGAAACCGTGAACGCATCGAGCTTGCCCTCCCCACCTTTGCCAAAAACCTTCTCCGCGGCTATCTGCAGCGTGACCGCCTGGATCGAGGTCTTGACGCCGGGAAGGGCTATCTTGTCCTTTTCGGTATAATCCTTGATCGATTTGATGTTGGGATTGGTCGTGACCAGGTAAAGCGGCATTGAATTGAGCGCCGCCACGCCCTTCACCATCGCATTGGTCCGGGTTTTGCCCCAGATCGTCAGCAACGGCCCGACGCCGCCGGATGCGAAATCGAGGTTGCCCGACAGGATCGCGTCGTTCATCGGAGCGCCGGCGGACAGGCGCAGCCATTCGACCTTGATATCGAGCCCCTGCTTCTTCGCCTGTTGCTCGAACAGTTTTTGTTCTTCCATCAGCGTCAGCGGCAAATAGCCTAACCCGAACTGCTTTGCGATACGAACGGTATCCGCCTCGGCATGCGCCGCGCCACCGAGACCGGCGCTCATGAGGGCTACCGCTGTGATCAGTCGCACTGCCCTTTGAAGTCTCATTCCGTTCTCCTTGTCACGAATGCATGCCCCAGCGGCCGATTGTCTGGTTCTCAATGGTGCGGAAGATCACATTTTCGATCACGAGGCCGATGATGATCACCGTCAGCAGACCTGCGAACACGTTTGGAATATCCAGCGTGTTCTTGTTCTCGAAGATGAACCATCCCAATCCGCCCTGGCCGGAACTGACACCGAACACCAGTTCTGCGGCGATCAGCGTACGCCATGCGAATGCCCAACCGATCTTCAACCCGGTAAGAATACTGGGAAAGGCTGCCGGAATTAGGATTTTCCAGATGTAGCGCGGTCCCGAGAGGCCATAGTTTCGACCCACCATCTTTAGCGTATTGCTGACCGACAGAAAGCCCGAATGGGTGTTCAGCGCAATCGCCCATGTCACCGAATGCACCAGCACGAAAATCAGGCTGCCGTTGCCGAGCCCGAACCAGATCAGGGCCAGCGGCAGCAGCGCGATCGCCGGCAGCGGATTGAACATCGACGTCATGGTTTCGAGAAAATCCGTACCTACGCGCGACATGATCGCAAGCGCCGTCAGCAGGGCCGCGAGCACGACGCCGCAGGCATATCCCATCAGCAGCACCTTGATCGATGCCCAGGCGCGCGCCGGAAGCACTCCGCTGAGGATGGCATCGATGAAAGCCTTGACCGTTGCGCTGAACGTCGGAAACAGCAGATCGTTGTTCAACAAGCGCCCGTAGGCCTCCCAGATCAGCGCCAGCACCGCCAGGATCAACAGTTTGCGAAGCCAAACCTGATTGTAAATGCGCTCCAGCGTCGACAACGGCTTTTGCACCACGGCCATATGCGCGGTCTGGTCCGCATCGCGGACGATCTCGGGTCGCAGCGGCGTGATGATATCGTCGCCCGCGGCGGTCGCCCGCAGTTCAGACATTCTCCGCCTCCTCGATCTGGTCGGCGAACAGCATATGCTGAATGCGTTTTTCCAGTTCGATGGCGTCCTGGATATGCGCGCCGCTGTTCAACTCGGCCTTCACCCGCCCCGGATGGGGAGACAACAACAGAATTCGTGTTCCAATCTTGATGGCTTCGGGAATCGAATGCGTCACGAACAGCACGGTGAAGCGCGTCTCGTTCCACAACGCCAGCAGTTCGTCCTGCATCTTGCGGCGCGTCAGCGCGTCGAGCGCCGCGAAAGGCTCATCCATCAGCAGTATGTCGGGCTCCATCGCCATGCCCCGCGCGATCGCCACGCGCTGCTTCATGCCGCCCGACAGCGTATGCGGATAACTGTCGGCGAAGTTCGCCAGGTTGACTTTGTTGATGTAGTGCATCGCGCGATCCTCCACCTCGCGGGCCGACATCCGGCTGGAGGATTGCAGAGGAAACATCACGTTCTGCCGCACCGTCTTCCACGGCAGAAGCTGGTCGAACTCCTGGAAAACCATCATGCGATCGGGGCCCGGATGTTTGATCAGGTTCCCCTTGAGCCGGATTTCGCCTTCGGTCGGGGTCATGTAGCCGCCGACCGCCTTCAGCAGCGTCGATTTTCCACAGCCCGACGGTCCAAGCAGAATGAATCTCTCTCCTTCGAACACCTCGAAGTCGATTCTGTACGTGGCCGTCACCAGATGATCCGGCGTCTTGTATTGCAGCGTGACGCCTTTCACTTCGAGCAGCGGAGCGGTGATGTTCATCGGTTTCTCATCGGCGGATAACCGGAGCGGCCACGCTCTCGATCATGACGTTGATACAGGCTGGCTTGCGGCTTAGATAGGCGCGATCGAGCGCGTCGGTTAGATCTACCGCTTTCGAAACAAGCGCGCCGAATCCTCCGAGCGCCTCCGCCACGCGATCATAGCGCGACGGCAGCAGATCGCAATTCTTGGCGCGCTCCGCGCCGTATTGACGCAACTGTATCTGATATTCGGCATTCCAGCGCGCGTCGTTGCCGACCACGACGATGATCGGAAGATCATAACGCACCGCGGTGTCGAATTCGGCCATATGGAACCCAAAGCTACCGTCTCCCAGGACGGCAACCGCCGGACGGTCAGCGTGAACGAGCTTCGCGGCGATTGCAAACGGGATGGAGATTCCAATTGTGCCGGCGATGCCGTTTATGATTCGTCGATCCGCCGACACCAGCGCCTGTGCCCATTGCCCGATCTCGCCGCCATCGGAAACGAATGTCGCCCCTTTATGCTTTTTGAGGAAATCACCGACTGCCTTGCACATCTCGACGGGATGAATCCGGTCGCGGCCGGTCGCGCAAACCGATTTCCATTGCGGAGGTCGGTAACCGAGCATTGCGTTCACCCGCTCGCGCCAGATCGACGGTTTCGCGCGCGCCTCTGGATTGCGTTCGGCGAGGGTCTTGATCGCCGTTGCGGCGTCGGCGACCGCAGAAAGCAACAGCCGGTCACCCGTCACCTTCACCGCGCGCGCGATCAAGGCGGCGTCGGGGTCGATCACGATCCACCTGCAGGACGGCGACAAGGCCGGTGCTTCGCCGAACCGCAGCGTGAAATCGATCGGCTTTCCGATCAACACGACGAGATCGGCTTCGGCCAGGATTTGGGCGAACGCGCCGAGCCCGGGATCATTGATGCCGCGCGGGCTTTCCATTCCGATCACCGGAACATCGCGTGCGTCCGCCGCCTCCCGCATCATCGAACGGCCGCGCTCGGTACACATCGCCGGGCCGCAAATCACCAGCGGCCTGGCCGCCGCGCCGAGACAAGACACTACCGTGTCCGCAACCTCCGCCGGCAACGGCGAAGCGCCAGGCTGGATGTCGGCTTTGGTTATCCGGATTATCTGGTCATCGGGAATGGTCTGCTCCAGCAGATCAACCGGAAGGCTGATGTGGACGGGCCCTGGACGCCCCGCAGCCGCAAGTTCAAACGCCTTCGCGATATCCGAGCCCAACCTTGTTGCGGCGTTGGCGGTCCATGACGCTTTGGTCGCCGGGCGCGCGAGGTCAGCCTGCGCCATCTCCTGAAAGGCGCCACGACCTAGTTCACTGAGACCGGCATGTCCGGAAAGAAGTACCAGGGGCGATTCAGAGGCCAGCGCCGTATAGAGCGCTGCAACCGCGTTGCTATGGCCCTGCCCTCCGGTCACCAGCGCGATTCCGGGCTCACCGGTCAATCGCCCCCACGCATCGGCCATGTGCACGCAAGCGGCTTCATGCCGGACGTGGATCAACTCGATCCCGGTCGACAGCAGCGCGTCGAAAATCGGCATGATGTGGTTGCCGGACAGCGCGAAGATGCGCGTGACGCCCAGATCCTCCAGCGCCCCGGCGACGATGTCCGCTCCTTTCAACATGCGCCGTTCCACATCCTTGATGCTGCGATCTGGAAAAATGACATGGCTGCCGGGTACGGTAAAGAAACCATATGTCTAATTCGCGAGCGCGCCATCATGCGATCTTAAGCAGCCGGATCAGTGCGACGCTGATGGCGATGAGAACGAGAAGCGAGACCACGACCGCCACGGTGACGCGGGCCCCGACGCGGCCGACAACCCTTACATCAACCCCGAGCCCCAAAGCGGCCATCGATACCACCGTCAGCAGTTTTGCCGAAATCATGATCGGCCCCAATAGGGCGACCGGAATCAGTCCGAGCGAGCGGCACGTTGCGAGCACGAGAAAACCGATGATGAACCACGGAATGAGGAAAAACAGGCCGGGCTGCGGCGCGGGGGCGGAAACGTCAAGTCTCGAGCGCAACAGCGACAGCAACACAACCACCGGCCCGAGCATCAGGACGCGCACGAGTTTGACCAGCGTTCCCAGTTGCGCGCTGACGGCGCTGATCGGTACCGTCGCCGCGAGAACCTGGGGCACGGCATAGACGGTCAACCCGGCCAGCACGCCGTACTGCGTTTCCGACAGTGCCAGCAGCGGAATGAACAGCGGCAGTCCGAGCACGACGACGACGCCGAGAATCGCTGTGAATGCGATCGAGGAAGCGATTTCGTCGCTGTCGGCTCCGATCACCGGCGCCACCGCCGCGATAGCGGAATTGCCGCAGATCGAATTGCCGCAAGCAATCAAGATGGCAACGCGCTGCGGCAAGCCCAGCGCGCGGCTGGTGATGTAGCTTGCAGCCAGCGCCGCGACCACCGCCGCGACGATGCCAAGGAGCAGCGCCGGGCCGGACGTCACGATCGCGCCGAGGCTGAGCGATGCGCCGAGCAGCACGACGGCGATTTCGAGCAGGGTTTTGGCGCTGAACCAGATGCCCGCGTTCCAGATTCCGCCGGGCTGCCAAAAGCTGCGAATGGCGATGCCGAGCAGAATGGCGATCACCAGCGCTTCAATGTAGGGATGTCCGAAAGCCCGCTCCTCCCAGTTCTGCACGACCATCGAAATCACGGTGACGACGATGCAGAGCATCAGGCCTGGCACGATGGCCGTCAGATCCGCCGGCGCTGAAGCAGGGCGTTGCCGCCGACCGGCGCCGGCGTCGCCGCTTGCCGCGGCTTCTGCGTGTTGTCGGTCATCCATCAGCGGCAGCTGCGCCCGGCCCGCGAGTTTCTATGTCTTATATAAGACCTGGGGCGCGCCGCGGTCCAGCGCGAAATCACGCGGCTTGGAAAAAGATGCTCCGGCGCACCGGCGCAGTAACAGGAACGCCTATGAAACAACGCCAATATGGAGAGTTGTATCCTTGAACTAGCGCGGTTTTGGGGCATTTTGACGAGATGACATCGACGAACAATCCGAGCCGAAACCGAAGCGGTCCGCCGGCTCTCATAGAGCCGGATCTGGCGGCGTGGGCGGAGAAAATCACCATCGGTTCGACAAATGACCGGCGCGGCCTCTGGTACGGCGCGCTCGTATTCTGGCTCGTGGTGGCCTGCATTATTGCCGCACGCGTCGCGTTCCTGGACCCGGGCGGCATTCGCCCGGCCACCGCAACCTCGGCGATTCCGCCGGTGCTGGCCGGTAGTGCGCCGGACGTCATCCACGACGCTGAACTATAGCGGCCGCCGAATTTCATGCCCTCACCGAACCATCCACCATCACCTCGATCAGTTTCGCGCCCGGCCGGCCGAACGCCGACCTGAGTGCGCCCGCTACATCCTTTGCTTGCGTGATGCGGATCGCTTCAAGCCCGAGCGCAGTTGCGAGCCCGGAAAAATCCACCGGCGGGTCGACGAAATCCATGCCGACGAAATGGTCGTCCTTATGAAAGGCCAGCAGCCGTTGCTTGATGATCCGGTAGCCGCCGTTGTTCACGATCACCACCGTCAGCGGCACTTTGTGATGCGCCGCCGTCCATAAGGCCTGGATCGAGTACATGGCGCTGCCGTCGCCGGAGTAGCAAACCACCGGCCGATCGGGATTTGCCAGGCTGACGCCGACCGATGCCGGCAATCCCCAGCCGATCCCTCCCGAGGCGAGCCCGTGATAGCCATACCGATCGCGATGCGGACGCAATGCGGGCATGTAGCGTGACGACGTCAGCCCCTCGTCGACCAGGATGGCGTTCGCCGGCATCGCCTCGACGACCTGCAGCGCCAGCCAGTCGGGATCGATCGGGGAAGAATCGCGCCTGGCTGAGATTTGATCGATCAGTTTTGCCCGCTTCGCGGTCCAGTTGTTCGATGCCAGCGCGTCGATCCCGCGCTTGGCGCGCGCGTGAAGCGCCGAGCCGCCGGCGGTCTTGAGCGCGGGGATCAGCGCCCGCAGCGTTTGCTTGACATCGGCCTTTAAGGCGATTTCGGCCGGATAATTCTTGGCCAAGTCCCAATCGACCAGACCAATCTGCACGATCGATATTGCATCGGGCAACGGATCGACGTCGCTGTAGACCGACATCCTCAAGGGATCGCTTCCGAGCACGATCATCAGATCATGGGGATTTAAAATCTCGCGAACCTGCGGTTGCACGCGCGGCAGCGCGCCCATGAAGCACGGGCTTTCCGACAGGAAATGCGAACCGTAAGGCGCGGTCTGCTGCCAGGCCGGACAACCGAGTGCCGCCGCAAATTCGGCGGTTTCATTGAGCGCGTCGCTTTTGACGATCTCGTCGCCGACGATGATGACGGGACGCTGGGCCTCGAGGATGCGCAGAACCACCGCCTGCAGCGACTCATCGGACGGCTTTACGCGCGTATCGATGCGGGTCGAGCGGCCGAGCTCCAGCGCTGCATCCGAATTCAGGATGTCTCCGGGGAGCGAGATGAAAACCGGTCCGGTCGGCGGCGTGGTCGCGACTTTGGCGGCGCGGCGCACGATGCGCGGCAGATCCTCCAGCCGCGTGACTTCGACCGCCCACTTCACCAACGGCTCGGCGATCCGAACCAGCGGATCGTAAAGCACGGGTTCCATCAGTCCGTGACCCTGCTCCTGCTGACCGGCGGTGAGGATCATCGGCGTGCCGGTGAATTTCGCGTTGTACAACGCGCCCATGGCGTTGCCCAGTCCGGGTGCGACGTGAACGTTGCAGGCGACGAGACGCCCCGAAGCCCGGCTGAATCCATCCGCGATGGCGACCACGAGGCTTTCCTGCATCGCCATCACGTAAGTGAGGTCGGGATGCTCCTTCAGCGCGTGCATGATCGGCAGTTCGGTCGTTCCCGGATTACCGAACAGATGGGTGATCCCCTCGTCCTTGAGCAAAGCGAGGAACGCCGATCGTCCAGTGATGCGATTTGCCGCCGGCCTGATCTCCTTGTTCATGTCACCACCATGCGTTTGGGCTCGACGATCTCGAACATCCGCGGAAACTCGTTCATTAGTGTCATCCGTTCGCGGAATTCATCGGATTTAACGCCAGTACCTATCCCGACGGCCTGAAGATGACGCGATCCCGCGAGGAGCCGATGACGGCGAGATAGGCGGCCTTGGCATCCGACAGCGAATACACCGCGTTGGGCGAGATCGGGTATGGCTTGAGATGGCCGCTGGCAAATCCTGCAAGCGCCCCGCGCAACAGATCGCCGCTGGCGATCGACGAAAATGCTAACGTATCGATGCCGACATAGGTGTGCCGGCCGCGATAAAATTCCAGGATGTTGAATTCGACTACCGGGTTAACCGCAGCGATCAGGATTTGCCGGCCGGCCAATGCAAGCGAGCGATGCGCCGCCTGGAAATACGGATCGCCGACGGTATTGAATACGATGTCGGCGCCCTTGCCGCCGGTGAGCGCGCGGACGCGCGCAACCACATCGGTCACGGCGGAATTGATCACGTCGACAGGTCCGTTGGCATGACCTTCGTAAGCTTCATCCTTGCGCACGACGCCGATCACCCTGGCGCCGCGCCAGGTTGCAAGCTGCGCCGCCGCCTGGCCGACCTTTCCGTTCAGCCCCATGATCAGAACGGTATCTTGCGCGGTAGGCAGACCGGCGCGGCGAAATCCCTCGATCGCCGTCACGAACGGCACGCCGATCCCGGCGGCTTCCTCCATCGTGATCGCAGCGGGCTTTTCAACCAGCGCTGCGGTTTCGACAACCAAGCGGGTGGCGTGGGACCCGTCGCGGCGGATTCCAAGATCGCCGGACGAGCCGAATACCTCGCGGCCGAGCCATTCGGGTGGACCGTCGATGACGACGCCGGCAAAATCACGCCCCGGCGTGCGCGGGAAAACCGCGTAGGACATCAACCCGGTGGCGGCCTTGACGTCGGACGGATTGACGCCGGCGGCTTTAACCTCCACGACCACGTCGCCCGGCCCGGGCTTCAGCACGCAGGTCTCGATCGCGGCGTCGAACGATGTGACGTCGGCGGCCTTGGCGTTCAGCCGCAGCGCGGTTGCTTCGATTGCTTTATTCATTCCACCTGCTGCTCGCTTCGAAGGGCTCCCATGCAGGTATCCGATCAGGCCGCGCGCGGCAACAGACAGGGCGGGTGCGACGGTCCTTGCGGCATATGACGCAGGAGGTGTTGCGGCCGTGCCCCTAACGCAGCGCGGCGCGGCCTGCAAACGAGTTGGTCGTCATTACCGGGCTCGACCCGGCAATCCATCCGTCTTGGCAAAACCTTTTCGAAGCGCGATGGATACGCGTCAAGCCCGCGGTTGACGCAGCGTGTGTTGCGGCGTGTTGCAATATCGCGCTCC